>NZ_JACVTV010000051.1:0-27623 GCF_016624625.1 Stenotrophomonas sp. S41
CCCTCTGGCGGGGGGGCGCGCGGCCCGCGCCGCCCCCGGGCTGCGCGGCCGGCGCCGGGCAGGGCGCGGTGTTACTTCAGATGGGCCTTGGCGCAGGCCAGCACGTGGTTGTAGTCGCTGGACATGCACTGGTAGAAATCGCGCTTGGCGTCCGTCGCGCCTTCGCAGTCTGCATCGGTGATCTGCGGCAGCAGGCCGCGCATCGGCGTGGCCATGGCCTCGAACTTGGCGGCATCCATGTAGCCGCCGGCCACGTTCTTCGCGCCCACTTCCAGCATGGTTTCCAGCCCGTAGCGCGCGTTTTCGACGGCCTTGGGGCAGGACAGCTCGACATCGATGCGCTGCACTTCCAGCAGCGAGGCGGCGATGGCCTCGGCATCGGCCTTGACCTGCGGCGGCAGCGGCGTCGTGTCGGCATCGCCGCCCGCGGCCAGCGTCGGCAGCGGGCACAGCATCAACAGCAGGGCGGCGGGCAGCAGGCGGGGCATCGGGCATCCATGCGGGCAGGTGGGGCGCCAGTGTGCGCTGGCGTGGGCGCGGCCGCCAGAGGGCTGAACGGAACGCCGCGCACTGCCCCGGAACCGCCATGGCAATCCACTACCATGGGCCACCCCAGTGGATGTGCTGCCATGACCGACGTGATCCTTGCCCCGCCCAGGCCACCTGCCGCGCGCATCGCCGCCTGGCTGTTGATGCTGCTGGGCATGTGGCTGGCCCTGAAGCTGGGCCTGGTGGTCACCCTGTTGTCGGGCCTGCTGGTGTTCCAGCTGACCCACGTGCTGGCCAACACCGTGGAAGGCAAGCTGCCGCCGGGACGGGCGCGCGCGATTGCGGTCATCGTGCTTTCGGCGGTCATCATCGGTGCGCTGGTACTGGCCGGTATCGGCGTGGCCTCGTTCTTCCGCAACGAGACCGGTGGCCCCGACGTGCTGTTGGCGCGGCTGATGGACATCCTCAATACCTCGCGGCACCAGGTGCCCGCACTGCTGCAGCCGTACATTCCCGAAGACCTGACGCGGCTGCGCGAGGCGGTGAACGAATGGGCCGCCGAGCACCAGCGGCAGCTGGGCGTGGCCGGTACGTCGGTGGTGCAGGTGGGCGTGCGCGTGCTGATCGGCATGGTGCTGGGCGCGATGATCGCCCTGTACGACGAGTTGCCGCTGCCGAAGATGGGGCCGCTCGCGCAGGAACTGATCGGGCGCACAACGCGCCTGGCCGTGGCCTTCCGCCAGGTGGTGTTCGCCCAGGTGAAGATCTCGCTGCTCAACACGGTGTTCACCGCGGTGTTCCTGCTGGGCGTGCTGCCGCTGTTCGGCGTGCACCTGCCACTGTCGAAGACGCTGGTGCTGATCACTTTCCTCGCCGGCCTGCTGCCGGTGGTGGGCAACATCATCTCCAACACCATCATCACCATCGTGGCGCTGTCGGTGTCGTTCTACGTGGCGGTGGCGGCGCTGCTGTACCTGATCGTCATCCACAAGCTGGAGTACTTCCTCAACGCGCGCATCGTCGGCGGCGAGATCCAGGCGCGGGCCTGGGAGCTGCTGCTCGCGATGCTGGTGATGGAAGCGGCCTTCGGCCTGGCCGGGCTGGTGGCCGCGCCGGTGTTCTACGCCTACCTGAAGCGCGAACTGGTCGACCAGGGCTGGATCTGAACCCGGTGCGTGCGTGAAGGCGGCGCCACCACCACTGCACGCGCCAGTCACCGCACGCGGGGGAGGCTGGGCTCCCCTTCCATCCGGACCCAGCGCATGACCACGCTCACTCTGCCCGAACTGGCGAAGAAGATGGCCGGCATCGATTTCGCGATGCTGCAGACCCACGCAGCCGGCGAGATCGACGGCCGGCCGATGAGCAACAACGGCGACGTGGACTACGACGGAGACAGCTGGTTCTTCGCCCTGCAGAGCACCGGCATGGTGCAGCAGATCGAGGCCGATCCGAAGGTCGCGCTGGGCTTCACCGGCAGCAAGTCACTGCTGGGCAAGCCGCCGCTGTTCGTACATGTCACGGGCCGGGCCGCCATCATCCGCGAACGCGGCGTGCTGGCCCAGCACTGGGTTGAAGAATTGGAGCGCTGGTTCGAGCAGGGCGTGGATACGCCGGGGCTGGTGCTGATCCACGTGCATGCACAACGCATCCAGTACTGGGATGGTGAGGACCACGGCGAACTGACGGTCTGACGCCTGGCGGCTCAGGCCCCTTCGAACACAGCCTCATCCACCCAGTCGGCCAGCTCCGGCGCCAGCGCATGTTCCACCGCCCGCCGCAGCAGCGCCGGGGCGATGTAGTGGCGGTGCACGGCATCGATCATCGCCATGTACAGGCGGCCGAAGCGGTTGTGGGTCTGCACGCGCGAGCCCAGGCTGGCCTGCACGCTGCCGTCGTCGCCGAGCTGCACGCGAACGCTGCTGCGGAAGCGCAGGTGGCGGTCGTCGGCACCGAGCAGCACCTCGGCACTGCGGTCCTGCTGATCGATGCGCGTGTCCAGCACCGGGAAGCGGCCGGCGAACAGGCGGCTGCGGTCGGTGGACAGCAGCGACGACACCGGGCAGCCCAGCGGCGAGGTGCGCAGGCGCAACGGTGCGACCAGACGATTGCGCAGCGCCATCAACCGTCCCACGCCGCCCGGCGGATTGCGCAGGAAGCCATCCAGCACCTCGGCCAGCAGCGCGGAGGCCGAGCGCTGCGTGCACTGCCCGCTGCGCAGGGTCAGCACGGTCAGGTCCTGGTAGTGGCTGGAGGGCAGCGCACCGGCCAGAAGGCCCTGCGCATCGGGACGGCCGCTGTGCACCGGGTAATGCGGCGTGCTGCGTTCGACGAACCCGCGCAACGGCCGCAGGTTGATCCGCCGCAGCGGGCCCAGCAGTGAACGGGTCTGCGCGCACAGCCGCGCGCACAGGCTGGGCGGGGCGGCCTGCAGTGACAGCTGCAGCAGGGGCGCGGTAGCCAGCATGGCCGCACTCGGCCAATGCGGCGCCGGCAGCACTTCGGTCAGGCTGGGGATGTCGGCACTGTTGGCCTGCACCTGCGCGCGGGTGCTCTCGCTCATGGCCCCGGCCAGTTCATTGCTGTGGCACGACAGCGCGAACAGGGCAGGGTGGGCGGCATGGTTGGAGGCGAACTGGTGCCAGGTGCCGCCACCGAAGCGCACGGTGAACAGGCAGTCCGGCGGAATGCGGATGCGCCGCAGGCTGCGCAGGAAGGCGGCCGGGTCGGTGGCCAGCTGCGCATCGGCGGCGGTGGCGAAGCGCAGCTCCGCACCGGCGCTGCCGGCGATGGCGGTGAACATGCGCGGGCCGGCATGGCGATGGAACGGATGGCCGCCGCCGGCGACCACGAAGCTGTACAACGAGGACGCATCGCCGTGCTGCAGGTGCATCCCGCCCAGCCGCGCGGAGGATTCATCCAGCGCATCGATGAAGGCCGGATGGTGGCGCTGGCGTTCGGCGGCATCCTTCACCAGCGCGTCGCCGGCACCGATGCCGAGCTGGGCGATGAGGGTGACTTCGATGGGGCCTGCGCCGTCCTGTGCGGGCAGCTGGACACCTGGAAACGAACGGCTGTTGCGGGTCGAACCAGGCATCGTCGTGCTCCTTGTCAGCGGGCAGGGGACTTGCGGCGTGCGCGGGCTTCGCGCTTGAGCGGGCCACCGACCGGACACACTTCGGCGGCCCAGGAGAACAGCGTGTTGGCCAGGCGCTCGGGCACCTGGCGGAAATACACGAACTGGCCGCGCTTCTCGCGCTCGATCAGGCCGGCTTCTTCGAGGATGCGCAGGTGGCTGGACAGCGCCGGCTTGCTGAAGTCGAAGCGCTTGGCCAGCTCGCCCGCGCTCAGTTCACCGGCGCTGAGGTAGGCCAGGATCTGCCGGCGGGCACCGGAGGCGAGGGCTTCGAAGATGCGGTCCATGGATCGTTAATTAACTAATTCGTTAATTGATGATCCTGCGATCATCGGGCCGTGTCAAGCGGAGCGCCCGTTGTGCAGCCGGCCGTTGCGCAGGATTCCTTCAGCGCCCTGTTCGATACCGCGTGCATGCGCCCGGGTGAAGCCATGCTGGAACAGGCGTCCAGGCCGCCGGGCGAGGCGACGCCTCCGCGCCAGGGCCAGGCCGCGCCCGACGCGTGCGATTCATCCACCGCGTCCGGATGTGGTATATCGTTTATCGATAAATTCATCCCGGGCGGCGAGACCGCCCCATACCGGAGGCTGCTTGACCGCTCGTCCCGCCCGCGCCGAACCCGCGCGAGGCTTGTTCACCCTGGCCCAGACCGCCGTGCAGGCCGTACGGGCAATGTGCTGGCTGGGCATCCTGGCCGCGCTGCTGGCCGTGCCCCTGGTGGCCTACGACCGGCGCTGGCTGCTGGACAGCGTGCACGACGCGCACGCCGCGGCCGTCCACGGCAGCGATCTGTTCCTGCATTTCTGCATCGGCCTGGGCAGCATCGTCGCCCTGCTGGTGCTGTGCCTGGTGTTCCTGCGGCACCTGGCGCGCCTGCTGCGCTCGGCCGCCGGCGCGCGCCCGTTCACCCATGCCAATGCGCAGCGCCTGCAGCGCATGGCCTGGCTGATGCTGGCGATGGAAGTGCTGTCGATCATCATCGGCGTGTACGCGTCCTGGATGGGCCCGGACTTCGCCTGGATGGAAGTCGGCGGCGGCATGTCCATCACCGGCCTGATCGCCGTGCTGATGCTGTTCGTACTGGCGCGCGTGTTCGCCGCCGGTGCGGCCATGCGTGATGACCTCGACGGTGTCATCTGATGGCGATCGTCATCACGCTCGACCGCATGCTGCAGGAACGGGGCATGACCCTGTCCGAGCTGGCCGGGCGCATCGACATCACCCTGGCCAACCTGTCCATCCTCAAGACCGGCAAGGCACGCGCCATCCGCTTCTCGACGCTGGATGCGATCTGCCGCGAGCTGCAATGCACGCCGGGCGACCTGCTCGGGCACGACCCGCTGCAGGCGCAGGACGACGACTGAAAACTCCCTTTTCCCCTTACCTCATGAAGAAACGGAACCGAAATGGAATGGTTGGCTGACCCCTCGATCTGGATGGGCCTTGCGACCCTGATCGTGCTTGAGATCGTGCTTGGCATCGACAACCTGGTGTTCATCGCGATCCTGGCCGACAAGCTGCCACCGCACCAGCGTGACCGCGCGCGGGTGATCGGCCTGAGCCTGGCCCTGCTGATGCGCCTGGTGCTGCTGGCCGCGCTGGCCTGGATCATGAAACTGACCGAGCCACTGCTGACGCTGTTCGATCACAGCTTCTCCGGGCGCGACCTGATCCTGCTGGGCGGCGGCCTGTTCCTGCTGTTCAAGGGCACCATGGAACTGCACGAGCGCCTGGAAGGCCGCCAGCACGAGGACAACGGCAAGAAGGTCTATGCCAGCTTCGCGATGGTGGTCGCGCAGATCGTGGTGCTCGACGCGGTGTTCTCGCTGGACTCGGTGATCACCGCTGTCGGCATGGTCGACAACCTGGGCGTGATGTACGCCGCGGTGACCATCGCCATGGTGCTGATGCTGCTGGCCAGCAAGCCGCTGACCCGCTTCGTCAACAAGCATCCCACCGTGGTCGTGCTGTGCCTGGGCTTCCTGCTGATGATCGGTTTCAGCCTGGTGGCCGAAGGCCTGGGCTACAAGATTCCGAAGGGCTATCTGTACGCGGCCATCGCGTTCTCGATCCTGGTGGAAGCGTTCAACCAGTGGGTGCGCTTCAACCGTGAGCGCAACGAGCGCCGCCAGCCGTTCCGCCAGCGTACCGCCGATGCGGTGCTGCGCATGCTGGGTGCACGCCCGGCCAATGGCCACGATGACGCCGGCGAAGAGGAGCACGGTGATGCGGAGGAGCGCCTGCAGCCGGCCGAGCACGAGATGATCCGCAGCGTGCTGGGCCTGGCCGACCGGCCGGTGTCGAGCGTGATGACGGTGCGCGCCGACGTGCAGTGGATCGACCTGGCGCGTGGCCAGGACGATGTGGTGGCGCGTCTGGTGGCGTCGCCGCATACGCGCCTGCTGGTGGGCGAGGGCGACCTGGACAGCCTGCGTGGCGTGGTGCAGAGCCGCGACCTGCTGGCCGACCTGCTGCAGGGCCGGCCGCTGCAGCTGGAGGGCAACCTGCGCGAGCCGCAGTACGTGCTGTCCAGCGCCAGCGCATTGCAGGCATTGGAGCTGATCCGCCAGCACCCGGTGCCGCTGGCGGTGGCCGTGGACGAGTACGGCAGCGTGGAAGGCCTGGTGACCGCCAACGACCTGCTGGCGGCGATCGCCGGCGACCTGGCCGATACCCAGGACGAGCGCTACGGCGTGGTGGCGCAGGGCGAGGATCAGTGGGAAGCCGATGGCGCGCTGACTCTGGACGACCTGCAGCGCCTGGCGGGTGTGTCGCTGCCGCGCAGCAGCGACTACATGACCATTTCCGGCCTGGTGCTGGACCAGCTGGGGCGCCTGCCGGATGAAGGCGATGCCGTGGACGTGGCCGACGTGCGCATCACCGTGCTGGCGATGGAGAAGCGCCGCATCGCGCGCCTGCGCGTGCAAAGGCTGGCGCCGTAACGCGCGCCTGCCTCTTGTAGAGCCGAGCCCACGCTCGGCTGTTTTTCCCGCAGCCGAGCATAGGCTCGGCTCTACAGTTGGAGCAGCCGAGCATGGCTCGGCTCTACAGTTGGTGTATCCGAGCATAGGCTCGGCTCTACCCATTGCAACCTCCGCCCGTCACCATGGCGGGCCCCACGTTCTGGAATGCCGCAGTGCTGAGTACGATTGGTTTGTTGATGGGCCTGTACGTGGCCTGGCGCCTGTTCTGGCCGCTGCGCCTGCCGGTGTGGGCCAAGGCCCTGTTGTCGCTGCTGCTGGTGGCCCTGGCCGTGCAGCTGCGCATCGTCGCCACCTTCTGGGGCACGATGGCCTCGCCGGAAATCCCGAAGACGGCCATCGCCATGCTGGCCACCGGCTCCACCGCCGTGCTGCTGCTGGCGCTGGCGATGCTGTTGTTCGATGCCGGCCTGCTGTTGGCGCGCGTGCTGCGCCTGCCGCGCGCAGTCTCGGCCCTGCGTACGCCGCTGCTGCGTCCGCTGGCCGCAGGTGTCGCCCTGCTGCTCAGCGCCTACGGCGTCAGCCAGGGCATGGCAGTGCCGAAGCCGCGTCAGGTCGAGGTGGCGATCAAGGATCTGCCGGCCGCCTTCGATGGCTACCGCATGCTGCAGCTCACCGACATCCACGCCAGCCGCCTGCTGACCGGCGACTGGGTGCGCCAGGTGGTGGCCGAAAGCAATGCGCTGAAGCCGGACCTGATCGTGATCACCGGTGACCTGATCGATGGCACGGTGGATGCACGCCGCGATGATTTCCGTCCGCTGGGCGACCTGCAGGCGCCGGACGGGGTGATCGCCATCACCGGCAACCATGAGTACTACGCGCAGTACAGCGACTGGATGCAGGCCTTCCGCGCGCTGCACATGCAGGTGCTGGAAAACAGCCACACCCAGGTGCGGCGTGGCGATGCGGCGCTGACCATTGCCGGTGTCACCGACCCGGTGGCGGCGCGCTACGGCCTGCCGCTGCCCGACCTGCAGGCGGCGCTGGCCGGTGCCGATCCTGCCGCACCGGTGATCCTCCTTGACCATCGCCCGCGCAATGCCGCCGATGCCGCCGCACGCGGGGTGAAGCTGCAGCTGTCCGGCCACACCCATGGCGGGCAGATCATCGGCATGGACCAGCTGGTGAAGCGGGCCAATGGTGGCTTTGTCTCCGGCCGCTACGAGGTGGATGGCATGACCCTGTACGTGAGCAACGGCGCTGGCCTGTGGGCCGGTTTCCCCGCGCGCATCGGCGTGCCTTCGGAAATCACCCTGTTCACCCTGCGTCGCGCGCCGTAGTGCCTGCCGTGGGGTCGGATCCCTTTGCCACCGGCAAAGGGCTCTGACCCCGCAACCGCCTGGGGTCAGAGCCCATTTCCTGCGGAAATGGGATCCGACCCCGTGCCCACCCGGTCCGTCACGCCGCCCGCAGCGACCGTGCATGCCCACCGCGCTTCAGCGACTGCGCGCGCTTGGCAATGGCGCGCACCACAAAGGCGGTGAACAGCAGGGCCGAAGGTACGGCGTACCAGAAATTGGCCGGCACGCGCTTGAAGTATGAGTAGGTGAACACCGCGGCGATGATCCACATGCCGGTTACGTGCAGGCGGCGCCATGCGGTGGGGCCCATGCGCCGGGCGATGCCGCGGTGCGAGGTGATCGCCAGCGAGAGGATGGCCACGTAGCCCACCGTGCCGGGCAGGTTGGCCAGGGCCGAGCGTGCCGGCCAGAACGCCGGGTTGAGGATGCCGAACGCGGTGATCGCGATGGCATGCAGCAGGTGCGAGAACGCGAACGACAGGCCGATGATCCGGCGTTCGCGCAGCAGGAAACGGCTGGTCGGCCCCGGCAGCAGGCTGGCGAACGACGAAGCAGTGAACGCCGCCAGGAACAGCAGGAACGAGGTGCGTGCGGTGACCCGGATGGCCGCGCGGCTGCCTTCGGCCACGTCGGCGTGCAGGGCGAACGCGGCCAGCGCGAAGGCGATGAGCACCACGGCGATGGCCACGAACAGGCGCCAGCCGTGCAGGAAGGGAGTATTGGAAACAGCCATCGATCAAGCCTCGGAATGGAGAAGGGTAGTGCCGGCCGCTGGCCGGCAATCAGGGAAAGCGGTCAGCACAACCAGCACACCCGCCGCGCACAGTTCGCCCAGCAAGGGCGCAGCCACCACGTGCAGTGCATCGGCGGTCACGCCATGCGCCTCGGCCAGCGCCTGCAGCGCGTCATCCACGCGCGCGCCGTCGCTGCCAAAGGCCGACAGCAGCGCATACGCCAGCGGTGCCAGTTCCTCGACCTGCAGCCGGTAGTCCACCAGGCGGCGCAGCAGCAGAAGCGTCGGCTCGCTGACGGCGGCATCGTCCATCGCGGCGTCCTCATGCACCGGCCACTGGTAGCCCAGTACCCGCACCAGCGGCGACAGCGCCAGCACGTCGCTGCCCGCAGGCGTGTACTGCAGCGAATGCCCTGCGTCGCGCGCTTCGATGTGCAGCGCCTGCTGGGTGCTTTCGTAGTGCGCCAGTTCCGCCGCCCAGCCGGGCAGCGCGAAGGTGTCCTGCGTTGCCAGCCATGCGGCGAATTCGCTGGCGATCTGCGGGAACAACGGGGTATGGCAGGCGTGATGTGCGTAGTAGTGCTCGACCAGGCTGCGCCAGCGCGCTTCGCCCAGTTGTTCCTGCAGGCGCGGCAGGCTGCCGGCCAGCAGGCTGTCCAAGCTGTCGATGCACAGGCGGCGGTACACCGCCAGCCGGCGTGCCTCGATGCCATCGGGCGCCGGCATCGACGGGTCGCGTACATGGTCGGCCCAGCGCTGCTGCAGGGTGGCCAGCGACTCAGCCATGGGCCATCTCCGGCAGCAGCACCTCGGCCTGGGCCTGGCGGATCTGCGTGACCTCGGCCAGCAGTTCGGCCAGCGGCGGGAAGTTGAAATCGCGCTCCAGCAGGGTGGGGCGCACGCCGACACGCGCATAGGCCTCGCGCAGCAGGGCCCAGACCACGCCCTTCACCGGCGCGCCGTGGGTGTCGATCTTGAAGCCATCGTCTTCGTCGAAGTGACCGGCCACGTGCAGCGAGGCGACACGGTGGCTGGGGACGCGGGCGAGGAAATCGAAGGCGTCGTAGCCGTTGTTGCAGGCGTTGACGAAGACGTTGTTGACGTCCAGCAGCAGGTCGCAGTCTGCTTCGGCCAGCACGGCGTTGATGAAGTCGATTTCGCTCATGTCCGCGCCGGGCACGGCGTAGTAGGAGATGTTCTCCACCGCGATGCGCCGGCCCAGCGTGTCCTGCACCTGGGCGATGCGCCCGGCGACGTGGCGCACAGCTTCGGCGGTGAACGGCAGCGGCAGCAGGTCGTAGACATGGCCGCCGGCGGCGCAGTAGCTCAGGTGTTCGCTGTACAGCTGCACCTGGTGCAGCTCGAGGAAGGCGCGGGTCTGTGCCAGCAGGGTGCGGTCCAGCGGGTCCGGGCCGCCCAGCGACAGCGACAGGCCGTGGCAGGTCAGGCGGTGGCGTTCGCTGAGCTGGCGCAGCGCGGCACCATGGGCGCCACCGACGCCGATCCAGTTGTCGGGCGAGACTTCGAGGAAGTCGATGGCGTCGGCGGGCATTGCCAGCATCTCGTCAATCAGGCCACGGCGCAGGCCAAGACCAGCGCTGGCGGAAGGCAGGGGCAGGGACATGCGCGGTACTCCAGGGCAGTGGCGCCGCCACGAGGGCGGCGCCGTTGAGGGCAATCAGTCGTTGACGCGGGAGAACAGGCCCTTCGGCATCGGCTTGCCGTTGGCGGTGTAGACGCTGCGCAGGTAGTCGTGCGCTTCCTGCTCGCTGATGTAGCCGTCGTGGTCGGCGTCGATGCGGTCGAATTCGGCGGCACGCTTGCCGGCCACGGCGTTGAACTCGGCACGCGAGACCCGGCCGTCGTGGTCACGGTCGGTGCGGGCAAACGAGGCGTCCCCGCACTTGCCTTCGCCGCACTGGCCTTCGGCCACCTTGGCCTTGCCGGCGGGCTTGCTGGTGGCGGCCTTGTTGGCGCCGCACTTGCCTTCACCGCACTTGCCTTCGGCGGCGGCGCTCATGGCCACGGCACTGATCGCCAGCGGCTGGATCGCGGCGGCCTGGCCAGCCAGCAGCAGGCCGCCAGCCAGGGCGATACCGATGGCGCCGATGCGCGGCAGACGGGAAGCAGCGGTGTTCTTGGTCGAGACGGACATGGTGGTGACTCCTTGGGATGTGCACGCAGGGCGTGCGGGATGGACGCCGCGGGAAGGCGACGGAATGCGATGCGAAGAAAAGTGGGAAAGGGCGGAGGCGGATCAGGCGCTGCGGCGACGACGCAGCACATGGGCCAGCAGCAGGGCGCCGCCGAGCAGGGCACCGCCGAATCCAATGCCCGGCAGCAGTGCGGCAATGGGCAGCAGCAGGGCGACCAGGCTGACGCCCCAGCCGAGGCGGTCATCGCCAACTGCGGCACGCTGCGGGCCGCCCAGCAGGCGGTCGACGCTGAGTGCGCCGCCACCGTTTAGGATCAGCGGCAGCAGCATGGCCAGGAACAGCAGCGGCAGCTTGAAGTTGCCATAGCCCTGGTCGGTGATGGCATAGCCCTGCCAGAGTTCGCCGAGGCCGTTCCACTGGTCGGGCCAGTGCACGGCGGCGATGGCGACCACGGTCAGCACCCAGAAGATGTAGGCCACCGAGCGCGTGGCCAGGCCGAGCAGCAGCATCACCGCGCCCACCAGTTCCAGCCACGTGGCCAGCTGCCAGTTGAGCGAGGCGGGCAGGGTGGAGAAGGGGAACGGGAAGCGGCCGTCCAGATCGGCGAACCAGTTCTGGCCGCCCAGCTTCTCGCGGCCGGATTCAAAGAACTCCCAGGCCAGCAGGGCGCGCAGGGCCAGCGGCGAAAGCCAGCGGCCGACGGCATCCAGGCGCGGGGTGTAGAGGGAAGAGGCGGTGCTGATCATGGGTGTGTCCTGCGGGCCGGTGGTCGATGGAGGCCATTTCGGGCCACGCAGGTATCGGCAACGTGTGCCGATGCCCGGGGTTTTGTCAGCGACTGTGGCTGCGGCAGGGGTTTCGTACAGTTGGATACAAAGACGCCGCGTCGGGGCGCATCGGCGCGCTGCGCGCCCGCGTGCGGGGAACCCTGTTCCCCCGGTAGTGCCGGACCATGCCCAGCGGCCGAATGTATCGGACTGTAGGAACCGGCCGCCGCCCTACAGTCCGGTACAACTCGGCGCCGCAGCGAAACAGCAGCGATACACCCACCGGCGGAAATGGCCACTCCCAACACCGGAGTGCCACCCATGATCCGCACCACCCTGCTTGCCGCTGCCCTGGCCCTGGCCGGCGCCGCCACCCCCGCCTTTGCCGCGCAGGCCGATGCCGGCGCGCCGCCCACCATCATCCTGGTACATGGCGCCTTCGCCGATGGCTCCAGCTGGAACAAGGTCATCAGCACCCTGCACGACTGGAAGCTGCCGGCGGTGGCCGTGCAGAACCCGCTCAGCTCGCTGGCTGACGACGTGGCGGCCACCCGCCGCGCGATTGCGGCGGCACCGGGCAAGGTGGTGCTGGTCGGCCACAGCTGGGGCGGAACGGTCATCACCGAAGCGGGCAACGATCCCAAGGTGCAGGCGCTGGTCTACGTGGCCGCGTTCGCACCGGATGTCGGCCAGTCCTCCGCGCAGCAGGGCGAAGGCTTCCCGGTCGGCCCCGGGCTGACCCGCCTGCAGGAGACGGACGGCTACCTGACCCTGCCGGCCGATGCCATCGCCCAGGATTTCGCACCCGACGTGATGAAGAAGACCGCCGCCCTGCTGTACAGCACGCAGGTGCCGTTGAAGGCCAGTGCGCTGGGGGAGGCCGTGACCACCGCAGCGTGGCGCAGCAAGCCGAGCTGGTACGTGGTCAGCCGCGATGACCGCATGCTCTCGCCGCAGCTGCAGGTCGCCACCGCACGGCGCATCGGCGCGCAGCTGCAGTCGATCGGCAGCAGCCATGTAGCGCTGCTCTCGCACCCGGCGCAGGTGGCCGACAGCATCCTGGAAGCTGCCGGGGTGAAGCCGGCCGAGCTGCCGCTGGCCGAGCAGGGGGGCTGAGCGATGGCCACGCTTCGTGCCTACACCGTGCCGCTGCTGCTGGCCCTGCTCGGCGCCGCTGCGCTGCTGCTGGCCTGGTCCAGCCCCGAAGCCGGTGCACAGACCGCCGAGGCCGCACCCGCGGCGGGATTCAGCGGCGGTGGGCCGTGGCACAACAGCCCGCCGCTGACCCTGGAGCAGCTGCGCGGGCAGGTGGTGCTGGTCGAGTTCTGGACCTACGGCTGCAGCAACTGCCTCAACGTCGCGCCGTACGTGCACCAGTGGCATGCGTGTTATGCGCCGAAGGGCCTGCGCGTGATCGGCGTGCACACGCCGGAATTCGCCTATGAAGGCCTGCAGGGCAACGTGCGCCACGCGATCCGCCGCCTCGACATCACCTGGCCGGTGGTGCAGGACAACCAGTACCGCATCTGGAACGCGTGGGGCAATCGATTCTGGCCGGCGCTGTACCTGGTCGACCGCCAGGGCCGGGTGGTCTACCGCCATTACGGCGAAGGCGATTACGCACGTACCGAAAGCGAGATCCAGCGCCTGCTGGCCAGCCCCTGAGCCGCGCTACCATGGCCGCGCCGCGCGGCCTTGTCCTCCGCCGCCATCGAGAACGCAATGAACCACGTACCGCACATCCTTGTCGTCGACGATGACAGCGACATCCGCCAGATGCTGGCCGATTACCTGCAGCGCAACGGCCTGCGCGTCAGCCAGGCCGATGGTGGCCGCGCCATGCGTGCGCTGATGGACACCCATGCGGTGGACCTGGTGGTGCTGGACGTGATGATGCCGGGCGAGGATGGCCTGAGCCTGTGCCGCAACCTGCGGGCCGGCAAGCACCGCGCCGTGCCGGTGGTGCTGCTGACCGCCCGCGATGATGAGACCGACCGCATCATCGGCCTGGAAATGGGCGCCGATGATTACGTGACCAAGCCGTTCTCCTCGCGCGAACTGCTGGCGCGCATCAATGCGGTGATCCGCCGCACGCAGATGCTGCCGCCGAACCTGCAGGTGAGCGAAGCCGGTCGCCAGCTGGCCTTCGGCGAATGGCGCCTGGATACCACCGCCCGCCACCTGCTGGATGCGCAGGACACCGCCTATCCGCTCAGCGGCGCCGAGTTCCGCCTGCTGCGCGTGTTCCTCGACCATGCCAACCGCGTGCTCAGCCGCGACCAGCTGCTCAGCCTCACCCAGGGCCGCGATGCCGAGCTGTTCGACCGCTCGATCGACCTGCTGGTCAGCCGCGTGCGCCAGCGCCTGGGCGACGACGCGCGTGAGCCGACCTACATCAAGACCGTGCGCAGCGAAGGCTATGTGTTCAGCGTGCCGGTGCAGCTGCTGGGGCCGGAGGAATGAACGCCACCGCGCGCCGCCTGCCGTGGCCGCGCCTGTCTTGGCCGCGCACGTTGTCCGCGCGCCTGCTGCTGTTGCTGCTGGGCGGGCTGACCCTGGCCCACGCGCTGTCGTTCGGCCTGCTGTTCTTCGAACGCTACCAGGCCACGCGCAGCATGATGCTGCGCAACCTGGACGAGGACGTGGCGGTGAGCGTGGCCCTGCTGGAGCACCTGCCGGCCGACCAACGCGAGGCCTGGGTGCCGCGCCTGGAACGGCGCACCTACCGCTACCTGCTGCGCCCGGCCGCCGCCGGACCGGCGCTGGAAACCGAGCGTGCACGCCAGGTCACCGCCATCATCGATGACAGCCTGGAGCATCGCTATCCGCTGCAGGCCCGCCAGGTCGCGCGCCTGCCCGAACGTTTCGAGGTGGAACTGCGGCTGCACGATGGCACGCCGTTGACCATCGAAGTAACGCCGTCCGGCCTGCCGCTGGCGCGCTGGCTGCCAGCCGTGCTGCTGGCGCAGCTGGCCCTGCTGCTGCTGTGCGCGTGGCTGGCGGTACGGCTGGCGCTGCGGCCTTTGCAGCAGCTGTCGCACGCCGTCGAGCACCTGCAGCCGGGCAAGGACGCACCGATGCTGGCCGAAGATGGCCCCGCCGAAGTCGGTACGGCGGCCGCCGCATTGAATGCGCTGCAGGCGCGCATCCGTGGCCATGTCAGCGAGCGCCTGCAGATTCTCGCGGCGATCTCGCACGACCTGCAGACGCCGATCACGCGGATGAAGCTGCGGGTGGAAACGCTGCCCGAAGACGCGACCCAGCAGCGCCTGCTGGATGACCTGGACCACCTCGGCCAGCTGGTGCGCGAAGGCGTGGCCTATGCACGCAGCAGCCACGTGGCCAGTGGTGCGCCGGTGGCAATGGATCTCGGCGCATTCCTGGCCAGCGTGGTCGGTGATTACGAGGACATGGGCAAGCCGGTCTCGGGCGGTGCACCGTCGGGGCTGACGGTGCAGACCTGGCCGCAGCCGCTGCGGCGGGTGGTCGGCAACCTGGTGGACAACGCGCTGCGCTATGCCGGCAGTGCCGAGATCGATGCGGGTCGCGATGCGGCCGGCAAGCCGTGGATCAGCGTGTCTGATCGCGGCCCGGGCATTCCCGAGGACCAGCTGCAGGCCGTGCTGGCCCCGTTCCACCGGCTGGAGAGCTCGCGCAACCGTGATACCGGCGGCACCGGGCTGGGCCTGGCCATCGCCGTGCAGCTGGCGCAGTCGCTGGGCGGTTCGCTGCAGCTGCGCAACCGCGAAGGCGGTGGCCTGCAGGCGGTGCTGCAGCTGCCGGGCTGATGGGTGGGGTCGGATCCCTTTGCCACCGGCAAAGGGCTCTGACCCCACAACCGCCTGCTTGGGGTCAGAGCCCATTCCCTGCGGGAACGGGATCCGACCCCGACCCCGGCTGCAGATGCACCGCGCCGTCACCCCGCGCGTGACACCCTCCGGCCATGAATGAAATGACGGCGGCGCGGCAGCGCTCGATGTGGGTCGCGGGCCTGTCCACCGTGGTGGAGTGGTACGACTTCACCCTGTACCTGTATTTCGCCACCGTGTTGTCGCGGGTGTTCTTCGGCGGCGGCGAGCAGGCGATGTTGGTCACGCTGGCGGGCTTCGCCGTCTCCTACCTGATGCGCCCGCTCGGCGCGCTGTGCTTCGGCCACCTCGGTGATCGCCTCGGCCGGCGCTGGATGCTGCTGGCCTCGATGGCGCTGATGGCGGCGGCGATGCTGGCCACCGCCCTGCTGCCGACGGCCGCCACGGCGGGTACCACGGCCGGCGTGCTGCTGCTGGTCCTGCGCTGCGTGATGGCCTTTTCGGTGGGTGGCGAATACACCGGCGTGGTCGCCTACCTGCTGGAAAGCGCGCCGGCGCGTCGGCGTGGACTGGTCACTTCGCTGGCCTCGGCGGCCAGTGAAGTGGGCGCGCTGCTGGCGGTGGCGATCTCTGCGGTGACGGTGGCAATGCTCACGCCCGCACAGCTGGATGGCTGGGGCTGGCGCATTCCGTTCTTCGTCGGTGCCGCGCTCGCGCTGGTGATCCTCATCGCACGCTCGGGCATGCACGAATCGCCCGAGTTCGAGCGCCAGCGTCGCGAGGGCAGCATTCCGGCGACGCCGCTGCGCCACGTGCTGCGCAACCATCCCGGCGCGGTGGCGCGCACCTTCGCGATTTCCGCACTCGGTTCGATCACTTACTACGTCGGCATTACCTACGTGCCGGCGTTCCTGCACGCGCAGGGGCACGATGAAGGCGATGCGCTGTGGTTGTCGACAGTCGCGGCAGTGGCGGTCATCGCCATCACGCCGCTGTGCGGACTGCTGTCCGATCGCTTCGGGCGGCGACCGCTGCTGCTGGGGCTGACCGTGCTGGCGGCGTTGCTGCCGTTGTCGATGTTCGGCTGGATGGCCGAGGCCGCGCCGCTGGGCATCGCGCTGGCGGCGGTGGTGCTGGCCTGCGTGGCGGGTGGCATCAGCGCGGTAGCGGCACCGGCCACGGCCGAGCAGTTCCCGGGCGAGGGCCGGGTGAGCGGGCTGGCACTGGGGGTGACCATGGCCACGGCGGTGTTCGGCGGTGCGACACCGTGGCTGGCGCAGTGGTGGGTGGAACGCAGCGGCTGGGCGGCGGCGCCGGGCGCGATGATCGCGCTGGTGGCGGTGCTGGTGCTGCCGGTGCTGTGGACCCTGCCC
The DNA here is from genome assembly GCF_016624625.1 of Stenotrophomonas sp. S41. Taxonomy (NCBI): domain Bacteria; kingdom Pseudomonadati; phylum Pseudomonadota; class Gammaproteobacteria; order Lysobacterales; family Lysobacteraceae; genus Stenotrophomonas; species Stenotrophomonas sp. S41. The sequence continues at coordinate 16,749 of NZ_JACVTV010000051.1, forward strand.
GAGACGACCCCGGGCAGGGGCAAGCGCTAGGCGATCAGACCGCCAGGGTCTGCTCGATGTCGGCCAGCACGGCCGGCGCATCCACGCCGATGGCGATCGACTGCAGCACGTGGCCATCCCACACGCTGGGGCCGAAGGCCAGGCCTTCCGGCTTGGGGATGGTCATGCCGCGGGCAACACCGTCGGTGGCCACGCGCACGCTGGCGCGCTCGAACTGGAACAGCTCCGGGCGGGTCAGGGCGATGCAGGCGCAGCAGTCGTGCACGACCATGCCCTTGTGCCCGGCCTGCAGGTAGAAGTCCACGTAGTCCTGCGACAGCGCACGCACCAGCTCGGCATCGGCACCGCCGATGGCAGCCAGCTTGTCCAGGCCGTCACGGTCCATTTCCACGCGGGTGGTGACGTCCAGGCCGATGGCGGTGACCGGCCACTGCGCGGTGAACACGATGTCGGCCGCTTCGGCGTCGCCCCAGATGTTGGCCTCGGCGGCCGGGGTGATGTTGCCGTTGACGTGGAAGGCGCCGCCCATCAGGACCACGCCGCGCACCAGGCCGGCGATATCCGGGGCCTGCTGCAGGGCCAGGGCCAGGTTGGTCATGCGGCCGACCGCGATCAGGGTCACTTCGCCCGGGTGGGCGCGGACCAGGTCGATGATCAGCTGGTGGGCCGGGCGCGCATCGGCGGCCACGTCCAGCGCAGCCGGCACCGGGTGGTTGCCCAGGCCGTTGTGGCCATGGATGTGCACCGGCCAGGCTTCCGGGGTGGCTTCGGGCTGCAGCGGGCCGGCGGCGCCGCGCGCGACCGGGGCGGCAAAGCCCCAGGCCTGCTTCAGGTACAGCGCGTTGTGGGTGGTCGAATCCACCGACGCGTTGCCGAAGGTGGTGGTGACGCCGACCAGGTCGATCTGGGCGTGCTTGTGCAGGTACAGCAGGGCCAGCGCGTCGTCGACGCCCGGATCCGTATCGAAAATGACTTTCAGCATGTTGTTGTTCTTCTTCTTCCGTGTGGTGCAGGGGGGCCGGCGGGACCCTGGGGGCCGGGCCGGCGCGCCCTACATTGTCCCATCTTCATGACAGGCAGGGCGAACCGCTGCGGCGGTGCTATCGTCAGGGGGTATCCACGGAAGGAGAACCGCCATGAAGACCCCCGCGATCCTGCTGGCCGGCCTGCTGTGCCTGGGCGCCGTCGCGCCGGCCCTGGCCACCTCGGTGGAGCCGAAGCCGCTGGAGGAAATGGTGGCTGAAGCCGACCAGATCGTCCGCGCCAAGGTGGTCGCCGTGGAAATGGTCGATGGCAAGGGACGGCCGCTGACCGATCCCGGATCGCGCACCGGGCCAGGCTCGGACAACGAGATCCGCCTGGTCCTGCAGGTGCAGGAAGTGCTGCGGCCGCGGGAAGGCAAGGTGCCGGCGACGATCCGGGTGCCGCTGTGGACGATGTGGCATTACACCTTGGGCCATATCCGCGAGGCCACGCTGGGCAGCGAAAGCCTGTTCCTGCTCAAGGGCGAGCGCCATGCACCGGTCTATCCGATGGATTTCCAGCGGCCGCTGGAAGAGCGCGCGCGGATCCAGTCATTGATGGTGGCGCCATGACCGCGCCGTTTCGCTGCTGCGGAGGCACGCCATGCTGGTGGTGACCCTGGTCCTCATCGCCCTGGTACTGGGCCTGAACCTGGTCGCCACGTATGTGGTGGTGCGGCGCGACGACGTGTCGGTGGGAGGACGGATGGTGCAGCTGCTGCTGGTCTGGCTGCTGCCGCTGGTCGGCGCGATCCTGTGCATGGCGATCGCCACCGCCGATGGCTCGGTCAGCCGCAGCCATGGCAGCTTCGCGGGCAGCTACGATTCCTCGGCCGGGTATGCCAGTGACAGCCACAGCAGCCACAGCCATGGCGGATCGGACTGCAGCAGCGACAGTGGTGGCGGCGATGGTGGCAGCTGCGGCGATTGAGGCGCAGGCATTTTGTAGAGTCGAGCCATGCTCGACTGCCCCGAAAAAGCAGTCGAGCATGGCTCGACTCTACGGAACAGCTCAGCCGCCGCCTTCGGTCGGCAGCGGCGCGGGCACGTTCAACAACCCACCATCGGCCACGTACGCGGCCAGCGCCTGGCCCTGGCTCAGCAGGTGGCGTTCCATCGTGCGCTCTGCCGCCTGCGCGTCACGGCGGCGGAAGCAGTCCATCAGCTCGCGGTGTTCGGCCAGCGACTGCGCCGTGCGGCCCGGTGCCAGCAGCTGGCGGCCGCGGTGCATCTTCAGGATGCGGTGCAGGTCGTGGGTGATGCGGATCAGCCACGGGTTGCCGGCGTAGTGCTGCACGGTTTCGTGGATGAGGTAGTTGTTGCGGTAGTACTCGGCGATGTTGCCGTTGGCCGCTGCCGCTTCCATCGCCGCATGCAGGTCTTCCAGCTGCTGTACGCCGGCGTCGTCGATGTGCTTGACCGCCTCATGCGCGCAGCGGCCTTCCAGCATCGCCATCACCGGGAACAGCTGGTTGAGGTCTTCCAGGGTCAGCCGCGTGACCCGCGCACCGCGGCCAGCATCGATCTGCACCAGCCCTTCGGCGGCCAGCAGCTTCAACGCCTCGCGCAGCGGCGTACGGCTGATGCCGAGTTCCTCGCACAGCGCGGGTTCGTCGATCCATTCGCCCGGCGGCAGCCGGTAATCGTAGATGCGCTCGCGCACATGCTCGGCCACCTCTTCGTACAGAGGTGCGCGCTTCTTCGGCGAACGCGGGGCGGGAGCAATGGCCATGGTGGAAAGTGTACTGCCTCCCTGCGTGGAACCTGTAACGCGGTGCGGGAAACCCGGTTGGGCGAAATCCGATGGAAAAAATGGCTGGCAGAAACTGCTTGGTAGAGTCGACCGTTGGTCGACTGCTCTTCGCATGGATGCCGAAGATCCCGCGCTGCGCGCGATAGTCGACCAACGGTCGACTCTACCCGGTCGCCCCCCCAGTCGCCCCCAGCCGAATCCGGCCCGTGCATCGAAGGGCGCCGGAATCCTCCGGCGCCCCGTCACTTACATCCAGCCCGGTACCACGAACACCAGCCAGGCCAGCAGCGGGCCAAACGCCACCACCAGGCCGCTGTACACCAGGAAGCGGCGGAACAGCGTCTCGCGCTCTTCCTTCGCGGCCGAGGCCACCACCAGCGCGCCGTTGGTCGAGAACGGGCTGACGTCGACGATGGTGGACGACACCGCCAGCGCGCAGATCACGCCGGCCGCACCCAGGTGGCCCTGCATCAGGAACGGCACCGCCAGCGGAATGGTCGCGCCCAGCACCGCCGCCGAAGAGGCGAATGCAGACACGATGCCGCCGACATAGCAGACCAGCAGCGCACCCAGCAGCGGGATGCCGATGCTGGAAACACCATGGCCGATGAAGTCCACCGCGCCGGCGTGTTCGAGCACGCCGATATAGGTCACCACGCCGCAGATCAGCAGCACGGTCGACCAGCTGATGCCATCGACCGCACCCTTCTGGCTCTGCGGCGAGAGCAGGGCCAGCACCACCGCGACGGTGATCGAGACCAGGCCGACGTTGAGGTTGTAGATCAGCGCGGCCACGCCCAGGCCGAGCAGGCCGATCAGGGTGAACAGACGCTCGCGGGTGAAGCCCACCGCATCCAGCGCGGCCGGATCATTGGACAGCGTGCCACCACCCGCGGCGACCAGCGCGCCGTGTCCTTCGATGGCGAACTGCCGCGACGACGCCTGCGGGCCACCGGCCATGGCGAGCTCGGCATTGCCTACGCCACCGGCGGCGGTGATCGAACCGCGGCGCATCAGCGCGATGCCGCCGAAGGCCAGGAAGCAGATGATCGCCATCATGAAGTTGAAGCCGAGGCTGGTCAGGAACACCGCCATCTCGGTCACTTCCAGGCCGGCCTTCTGCACCACGCCATTGGTGATGCTGCCGTACACGCTGATCGGCGAGAAGCCACCGGCCTGCGCACCATGGATCACCAGCAGGCCCATCATCAGCGGGTTGATGTTGTACTGCTTGGCGAAGCGCAGCGCGACCGGGCCGATGATGGCCACCGCGGCCGGACCGAGCGCGCCGAAGGCGGTCAGCACGGCGGTGATGACGAACATCACCCACGGAATGGCCACGATGTGGCCGCGTACCGCTTTCACCGCCCAGTGCACCAGCAGGTCGATGGTGCCGTTCTTCTGCGCGATGGCGAACAGGTAGGTGATGCCGACCAGGGTCAGGAACAGGTCACCGGGGAAGCCGGCGAGCACGTCCTTGCCCCCCATGTCGACGAAGATGCCGCCGATGATGAAGGCGAGGGCGAAGGCCACCGCACCCATGTTGATGGGCATCGCGGTGGCGACGATGAACATGATCACCAGACCGATGATCGTTGCGATTTGTGGACTCATGCGCCCTCCCAGACACGTGACTCGGGTACAGCTCGGATGGAGACCCGCCATCCCGGGGCAAGGCGTCGTACAACGTGATGCGTGATACGTACTGCTCGAACCCGTTACTGCAGCCGCTCCAGCGCGCTGCGGACCCATGCCGCCGCGCCGTCCAGGCTCTGGAACTCTTCCACCGCGCGCACCTCGCAGCACGGATAGGACGGCGCGACCATGCGCGCCAATGCATTGCCCGGGCCCAGCTGCAGGAATACCCGCGCGCCGCGCTCGAAGGCCTGGCGCATCACCTGCGCCCATTCAATGGTCTGTGCCAGCTGCGCCGACAGCGTGTGCACCGCTGCTGCGCGGTCCCGCACCGGGCGCGCATCGATGCCGGCCAGCAGCGGCAGGCGCGGGGCCTGCAGCGGCGAGGCATCGAGTGCAGCGGCGAACGGTGCGACGGCAGCGTGCAGCAGCGGCGTATGCGCGGGCACATGCACCGGCAGCGGGCGGATCTCCGCGCCCTGCGCGCGCGCGGCATCGTCCAGGGCCTGCAGGGAAGCCTGCGTGCCGCCGACGATGAAGTGATCGCGACCGTTGGCGATGGCCACATGCGCGCCGTGTGCATCACACAGCGGCTGCAGCGTGTGGCGCTCCAGCCCCAGCACGGCCCGCATGCCTGCGTCGGCAGGGCTGGCCGCATCCATCAGTTGCGCGCGCTGCGCGGCCAGGCCCAGGCAGGTGCTCGCATCAACGCTGCCGGCGATCGCATGCGCGGCCAGTTCACCGATGCTGTAGCCGGCCACCAGCAGCGGTGCCGGCAACGCCTCGCGCAGGCCGTGCCAGTGCGCCAGCGTTGCGGCACACAGCAGCGGTTGCGCCAGTGCGTTGTCGAAGCGTGTTTCATCGGCGGCGGCCGCGAACGCGTCACGGCCGAGTACGGCGCTGGCCGACGCCAGTACGTCGCGGGCCGCAGGCAGCTCGCGCACGCGGTCGAACATCGCCGCGTGCTGCGCACCTTGTCCGGGGCAGAGCAGGGCCAGGCTCATGCGCCCTCCTGCTGCAGCAGGAACCAGCTGCAGGCCAGCAGGTCGGCGCTGCCACCCGGGCTCAGGCGGCGCGCGACGAAGCCCTCTCCGATGCCGTGCAGGCGAGTTTCCCAGCCGGGTGCGAAGGCACCGCCCGCCTCGATGAAGCGGCGCGCCTGCTGCTGCGCCCAGGCCAGGCCCTCTCCGCCGCCACGGTGCAGCAGATTCAGATCGTCCACCTGCGCGACCAGCTGCATCAGCGTCTGGCATAGCGCCGCATCACGCGACAGGCCGTTGTGCATCGCATGGCGCAGGGTCGGTACGGCCAGGTCGCGCAGCACGGGGTAACCGGCGGCGGCCTGTTCGCGCACGCCCGGCACGCCATGGCGCAGGCGCGCGCGCTGGCCGGGGCTGTTCGCATCCAGCGGCGCCGCGGCGAAATCATCCGCCCAGTGCTGCACGGCCAGGCAGACCTGCGCAGCGGGCGCGGCGTGGCCCTGCTGGCGGTGGCAGCGTGCAGCAGCAGCCACCAGCAGGCCCAGGCTGAAGATGGCGCCGCGATGGGTATTGATGCCGCCGGTGGCGCGCAGCATTGCGTGCTCGGCGGCGATGCCGTGCGCGCGCAGGTTGGCAAACGGCGCATCAGCGGCACCGGCATCGGCAATCGAGGTGAAGTAGTGGCGCAGCGCGAACAGGCTGCGCAGGAACGTACCGGCATCCATGTCGTCATGGCTGCCGGTATCGAACGGAGTGACCAGGCCCGGCTTGGGTGCGCAGGCCAGTTCCGCATGCAGGCTGGCGATGGCCAGGCGGCCCAGGCGCGCGCTGTCGACGCGGCGCGCGACGGTGCGGTCAGCATGGGCGAGGGCGTTCATGCGGCCACTCCGGTGGCCACGAACAGCCGGTCACGGGCTTCCAGCGCGGCACCATCCAGGCGTTTGACCAGCACCTGGCGGCTGCCACCGGCGTATTCGCGCCAGTTCACCGCGCCACCGTCGGCCAGGCACAGTTCGCCATCCACCCGACGGCCGTGCTCGGCTTCCCACTGCTGCAGGCGTGCCACCAGCGCATCGGCCTGCGCCGTGGCCTCCACCTGCCACAGCAGGTCGATATCCGATGCGGCATGCACATAGGGCAGGCCACTCAGGTGCTGCCAGGCGAAGGCACCGAACACACGGGCCGGCGCAAGGCGCGCCAGTGCGTGCAGTCCGGCCTGCCAGTCGTTGGCAACGCCGGTGGTGAGGATGGCTTCCAGCGTCGGCGGCGGCTGCTGGCGCAGCACGTCATGCAGCGGCACGCGCAGCGCCAGGCGCTGCTTGCCCTCGCTCGGCGGCAGCGGCACGCCCAGGCGCAGGCGCGGGTCGGGATCATCCACGGCACGCCGCGCCACCATCGCGGGCAGCCCCTGCGCGAACCACGCCGCCAGGCGCGGTTCCTGCGCGGCCACGTCGGCCCGCCAGTCGGCATGCGCCGACAGCCAGACCAGCGTGTGGCGGGCGGGCCGGTCAGGCATCGCCGCGGGCCACCGCAGTGCAGACATCCGCCGCAAGCGCGCGGCCACCACGCTCGGCACCGCGTGCGGCACGCAGGTCGCCGTCGCTGGGCGTGCGCAGCGCCTGCAGCAGGTGCTGGGCGAGGTCACCGTTCCACAGCGATTCGACCGCGCCCATCGACACGTAGTTGGCCACGCCCGGCGCGAACACCGGCGAGCTCTGGCTGAGCGCCTGCAGTTTTTCCAGCGGTTGCTTGGTTACCCGCGCCATCGCGCGCAGGTCCATCACCCGCACCTGCGCATCGGGCAGGGCATGGATGTGGTCGGCCATCAAGCCGAAGGACAGGAAGCCACCGCTCACCGATTCGCCGTAGACCAGGGTGACCAGGCGCGCGCCACGACGGCGGGCCAGGTCGATCGTCTGCGCGAGGTGGGCGAAGTAACCATTGATGCCCAGCAGTTCATCGCGGCGGGCCAGGCGCTGGCCGGCGGTGTCGGCCAGCATCACGATCGGCCGCTGCGGGTGTGCGGCGGTACTGGCCAGCACGGTTTCGGCCAGCGCCAGCGCATGGTCGACGCCGACCTCGATGCGGTCGGTGGTGCCGATCACCGTCACTTCGCCATCTTCGGTGCTGGCCGTGCCGGTCAGTACCGAATCATTGATGTTGATGCGGTGGCCGCGCGGGAACAGGGCGTCGAGCAGGGTCTGCAGCGGGGCGCTCATGGCAGGCTCCGGTCGGCGGTGGCGGCGAGGAAGGCGTCGGTGTCCAGCAGCGGCAGGCGCTCGGGCTCGGCGATGCCCTGGCGGGTCCAGATCTCCAGTCCATCGCGGCAGTCGCCCCAGGCCTGCACGCGTGCCTTCAACGCGGCGTGGCGGGCCTGCAGGGCGCTCAGTGCAGTGTCGGTATCGCGGCTGGCGGCGTCGGCCTGCAATGCATCGGCGGCGGCGCGGGCGAAGGCTTCGATGGCGTCGGGCACCAGCACCTGCGCCTGGTCGATCAGGTAGCGGTGCTTGCCGCCCGTCACGCGCCAGACCAGTGCGCGGTCGCGCGAATCGAACTCTTCCACGCCGCGCACGGTCTCGATCACTTCCGGCCCGGACAGTGACAGCCGGCCTTCCTCGGACATGATGACGGTGGTGCAGCAGCGGGCGACGATGCCCATGCCGCCGAACGCGCCGTTGCCGCTGCCGATCAGTGCTACTACCGGTACGCCGGCAGCGCGTGCGCCCAGGGTGGCGCGCATGATTTCGGAAATCGCAATCAGGCCGGCATTGGCTTCGTGCAGGCGCACGCCGCCGGTATCCAGCAGCAGGAGCACCCCATCGGGATGTGTCTCTGCGGCGCGGCGCAGCAGGCCGGTCAGCTTGGCGCCGTGCACTTCGCCGACGCCACCGCCCATGAATTCACCCTGCTGCGCGGCCAGCAGCACGCGCTTGCCCTGCAGTGTCGCTTCGCCGACGACGATGCCATCGTCGAAGGCGGCCGGCTGGTCGAGCTGGGCCAGGTGCGGGCTCATCATGCGCCGTGCGGGGCCGAGGAATTCGCGGAACGAACCGGCGTCGACCAGGCCGGCGATGCGTTCGCGTGCATCGGCTTCGTAATAGCTGTGGCGTTGCACGTGGCTCATGGGGTGCCTCCGGCCAGCAGGGTTTCCACGGCCTGGTCCAGGCGCAGGCTGACCACGGCCGGGGTAGCACCGGCATCGTTGATCGAGACGCGCACGTCGCGCAGGGGATGGCGCTGGGCGAAATCGGCAATGACCGCCTGCCAGATGGTGCCGAAGCCCTGCGCGGCGGTGATGATGCGCACCGTCATCGCCCCGTCCTGCGCGGCAGGTTCCAGCAGGATTTCCAGGTTGCCCGAGGCGAGCACGCCCACCAGCACCGCATCGCGCGGGAACTGCACGGGGGTGCGGCCGTCGAATCGATAGTCGAGGGTTTCCATGCTCAGTCCCTTACCAGTTGCGGAAGCGCTTGGGCGGGTCGTACAGGCCGCCGGACCAGCGCACCAGGTCCTTCACCGAACGCGCGGCCAGCAGGTCACGGCTGGCATCGCGCGGCGAGATGCCGAGATCTTCGGGACGACGGATCACGCCGCGGTCGCGCAGGTTCTCCACCATCGCGCGGTCGCGGCCGAGGCCGACGGCGGTGTAGCCGGAGACGCCGCGGATCGCCTGTTCGCGTTCCTCCGGGGTGCGGCACAGCAGCAGGTTGGCGATGCCTTCCTCGGTCAGCACGTGGCTGACGTCGTCGCCGTAGATCATCACCGGCGGCAGTGGCATGTCCGCGCGCTCGGCCAGTTCCCAGGCGTCCAGTCGTTCAACGAAGGCCGGCGCCATGTGCTCGCGGAAGGTTTCCACCATCTGCACCACCAGCTTGCGCCCGCGCGGCATCTCGCCCGGCCGCGCGGCCTGCTGGCCGGCCTTAATCCAGGCGTCGCTGGCGTGGCGGCGGCCGCGCGCATCCGAGCCCATGTTGGGGGCGCCACCAAAGCCGGCGATGCGGTCACGGGTGGCGGTGGAGCTGTTGCCCTGCAGGTCGATCTGCAGGGTCGAGCCGATGAACATGTCGCAGGCATACAGGCCGGCGGTCTGCGAGAACGCTCGGTTGGAGCGCATCGAACCGTCGGCACCGGTGAAGAACACATCGCCACGTGCGGCGATGTATTTCTCCATGCCCAGTTCCGAACCGAACGAGTGCACCGATTTGACGAAGCCCGATTCGATCGCCGGAATCAGCGCCGGGTGCGGGTTCAGCGCCCAGTGCTGGCAGATCTTGCCCTTCAGCCCCAGCGATTCGGCGTAGGTCGGCAGCAGCAGTTCGATGGCCGCAGTGTCGAAGCCGATGCCGTGGTTCAGGCGGTTGACGCCGTACTCGGCGTAGATGCCCTTGATGGCCATCATCGCCATCAGCACCTGGATCTCGGAGATCTGCGCCGGGTCGCGGGTGAACAGTGGTTCGATGTGGTTCGGGCGCGGCGCCTGCACCACGAAGTTGACCCAGTCAGCGGGGATATCGACGCGGGGGAGGGTGTCGACGATTTCGTTGACCTGGGCGATGACGATGCCGCCGCCAAAGGCGGTGGCCTCGACGATCACCGGGGTGTCTTCGGTGTTCGGGCCGGTATAGAGGTTGCCGTGGCGGTCAGCGGCCTGCGCGGCGACCAGCGCCACGCGCGGGGTGAGGTCGATGAAGTAGCGCCCGAACAGTTCCAGGTAGGTGTGGATGGCACCGATCTGGATGCGCCCTTCGGCCACCAGGTTGGCCAGCCGCACCGACTGCGGGCCTGAGAACGAGAAGTCCAGCTTCGACGCGATGCCGCGCTCGAACACATCCAGGTGCGAGGGCAGCGACAGCACCGACTGCACCATGTGCAGGTCGTGCACCCGTGCCGGGTCCAGGTCGGCCAAGGCCTGGGCGAGGAAATCGGCCTGCTTCTGGTTGTTGCCCTCCAGGCAGACCTTGTCGCCCGGTTCCAGCAGGGCGTGCAGCAGTTCGGCCACATCCGCGGCGGCGACCTCGCGGCCCCTGGCCCATGGCGCGGCCCGTTCCAGGCGGGCCTGGCGGCTGCGTTCCAACGTGTCCCAGCTCGGGTTCATCGACCGGCTTCCGATTGGTGTTGAAATAATTACGGCATAATTATGGAGCGGTGTGCAACCCGCAGCGCAGCAAAAAAAGGGCCCGCACGCAGGCGGGCCCATTCAGGTAGGCCGCGACCGTGGGTCGTGGCGGCGCGGGGAGGCAGGTTCCGACCAACGGTCGGCCCCCACCGGGATTGCGTCAGTAGATCCACGCCATGCGTGGATGGGGCCCCGGTGTGGGGTCAGAGCCCTTTCCTGTGGAAAGGGATCCGACCCCGGCATGTGGCCGGGATTGCGCCGGTAGATCCACGCCATGCGTGGATGGAGCCCCGGTGTGGGGTCAGAGCCCTTTCCTGTGGAAAGGGATCCGACCCCGGCATGCGGCCGGGATTGCGCCGGTAGATCCAC
>NZ_JACVTV010000052.1:0-27356 GCF_016624625.1 Stenotrophomonas sp. S41
CGGGCCGATGGGGTCAGATCCGTTTCCCGTTGGGAAACGGATCCGACCCCGCAACCAGGCTCACCATCGGGGTCGGATCCCGTTGCGGCGCAACGGGCTCTGACCCCTTCGCGAAATTCGATTCGAGCGGAATGCGCATTTTGTAGAGTCGAGCCGCGCTCGACTGCGCCCTGCACGGCTACCGGGCCGATGGGGTCAGAGCCGTTTCCCGTTGGGAAACGGATCCGACCCCGCAACCAGGCTCACCATCGGGGTCGGATCCCGTTGCGGCGCAACGGGCTCTGACCCCTTCGCGAAATTCGATTCGAGCGGAATGCGCTTTTTGTAGAGTCGAGCCGCGCTCGACTGCGCCCTGCACGGCTACCGGGCCGATGGGGTCAGAGCCGTTTCCCGTTGGGAAACGGATCCGACCCCGTGCTGTCAGGCGCCGGTGGCGACCGGGCGGGTGCTGTCGCTGACCCAGCCGCTCCAGGAGTCGGCGTAGATGCGGGCGCCGCTCAGGCCGGCGCTTTCCATCGCCAGCAGCAGGTGGCAGGCGGTCACGCCGGAACCGCACATCAGCACGACGCGCTCGGGGTCCTGGCTGCCGATCACGCCCTGCAGTTCGGCGCGCAGTTCCTGCGGGTCGCGCAGGCGGCCGTCGAGGACGTTCAAGGCGAACGGGCGGTTGACCGCGCCGGGCACGTGGCCGGCCACCGGGTCCAGCGGCTCGACTTCGCCACGGAAGCGCTCGCCGGCGCGGGCGTCGACCAGCCAGCCCGGGGCATGCTTGAGGCGCGCGGCGATTTCGTCGGCCGAGGCCACCTGGGTGGTGTCGAAGCGGCCCGGGTAAGGCGGCTGCGCGGTCACCTCGCTGTGGCCGGTGGCCAGCGCATGGCCCGCGGCCTGCCAGGCGGCAATGCCGCCGTCGAGCACGGCCACCCGGCTGTGGCCGAGCAGCCGCAGCAGCCACCACAGGCGGGCGGCCGCCATGCTGCCGTCGCTGCCATCGTAGACCACGACCTGGGTGTCCGGCCCGATGCCCCACTGGCCCACGCGCGCGGCGAAGGTGTCGCTGTCGGGCAGTGGATGGCGGCCATGGCCGCTGCGGCGCAGGTCGGAAAGATCCTGGTTGAGATCGGCATGGACCGCGCCCGGGATATGCCCGGCCGCGTACTGCCCTGCCCCGGCCTGCGGGTCGGCCAGCGCTGCGCGCGCATCCACCACGCGCACGGCGGTGCTGGCGGTGGCACGGGCATCGACCACGCGCACGTCGCCATCGAGGGCGGCGGCCAGCGTGGCGACATCGACCAGGGTGGTCCACGGCGGATCGATCGGCTTCATTGCACTTGCTCCAGGCGGCGACGCAGGTTGTAGAGGATGGCGGCGGTCGCGCCCCAGATGCGCTGGCCAGGCCAGCCGTATTCAAGGACATGGCGCACGCGGCCGCGATGGTTGATCTCGACCTGGCGCAGGTTGTCGGCGGCCATCAGGTAATCCAGCGGCACCTCGAACACCTCGGCCACTTCACTGGGCTGCGGCACCGGCACGAAATCCGGATCGACCACGGCCACCACCGGGGTCACCCGGTAACCGGTGATGGTCACGAACGGATCGAGGTAGCCCAGTGCCTGCACCTGTCCCGGTGCCAGCGCGATTTCTTCCTGGCTCTCGCGCAGTGCGGCGGCCAGGGCATCGCGGTCGTCCGGTTCGGTACGCCCGCCCGGGAAGCCGACCTGGCCGCCGTGGGTGCGCAGGGTCTCGGTGCGGCGGGTCAGGATGACCTGGGCGCCGCCGGCACGCGGCACGATGCCGGCCAGCACCGCGGCCTCCACCGGCGGGCCAGGCGGCAGCAGGTCACTCAGTTCGCTGCGGTTCCAGCCATCACCCTGCGGCGGTTCGGCCAGCGGATGCAGCGCGCGCAGCAGGCGTTCATGGTCGGCCAGTGATCCGCGCAGCGACTGCTGCAGCTGTTCGCGCAGGGGCTGCACGCGATGCAGGATGCGGCTGCGTTCGCGGTCGCTCATCGTCGACCACCCTGCGATTTCATCGATATGCCGCCCGCACCCGGCGCACAGCCGGTTGTGATCCAGCTTGCACACTCCAATGCAGGGGCTTGCGACAACACGCGCCGGTTCTTCCGTAGTTTGCACCCTGCAACAGTAGCGCGAATGGCTGCGGTTGGGGACGATCACGACACGCGGATGGGCGGTAGAGTCGACTGTCAGTCGACTATCGCGCGCAGCGCGGTAAGAGCAGTCGACCAACGGTCGACTCTACCGGGTTGGCGCACGCGTCCCGCAGCGGAAACAGAACCGCGCCGGTGGAAGCCACCGGCGCGTTGTCTGCATTGCATTGATGTTGCTTCGACTTACTTGACGCTGACCAGCTTGACTTCGAACTGCACCGCCACGTTCGGCGGGAAGCCGGTGCGCGGGTCGGCACCGTAGGCCTGATCCGGCGGCAGGGTGATTTCCCACTTCGAGCCAGCCGGCATCTGCAGCAGGGTCTCGCGCATGGCCTTCATTTCGACTTCGCTGACCTTGATCGACGGAATCTGCTGGGCCGGACGGGCTTCGGTCGGACGCTGGCCGAACGGGTACGGACCGGCCACTTCCAGCTGCACGGTGTTGGCCTGGGTCGGCTTGGCGCCCTTGCCGGCTTCGATCACGCGGTACTGGACGCCGCTCGGCAGGGTCTGCACGCCCGCCTTGGCCTTGTTGGCCGCAACGAACTGGTCGCTCTTGGTCTTGTTTTCGGCAGCAGCCTTTTCGTACTCGGCCTTGGCGGCCTGGGCACGGCCCTGCTCACGCTTCTGGAACGCTTCAACGGCCGGCTTCAGCTGCTCGGCGGTGATCGCCGGCTGCTTCTTGGCGTAGGCGTCCTGCAGACCCTTCACCACCGAGTTGATGTCCAGCTGCTCACCACGACCGGTCAGCTCCGCCAGGTTGTTGCCGTAGTCATAACCGAAGTAATAGCTCAGCTTGCCCTTTTCGGACGCGACGTCCTGGGCGAGGGCATTGCCCGTCAGGGCCAGGGCCGCGACGGCGACCGCGATAGAACGCAACTTCATCAAACAGTTCTCCAGGGGTGGTAACTCAGGGACGTTCTGCGCCGCCCTGAGGCGACGGGTTAGGATACCGGCCACAACGTGTAACCGCTACTGACCACGCAGGCTTTGACCCACCTGCGTTTCAAGAGTTCAATCTCACTTTTTTTTAACGTTCCAGGAGCTTTCCGTGGCCTCAGCCCCCGCCGACCAGCCCGTCGCCGTGACCGATGACGGTGCCGTCCGCACCCTCACCGTGCAGCGCCCGGAAAAGCTCAATGCCCTCAATGCCGCCACCCTGCAGGCCCTGGCCGAGGCCTTCAGCGCGGCGGCGGCCGACCCGGACGTCCGCGTGGTGGTGCTGACCGGCGCCGGCCCCAAGGCCTTCGTGGCCGGTGCCGACATCGCCGAGATGAACACCCTCAGCGCGGTTCAGGGACGTGATTTCTCGCTGCTCGGCCAGGCCCTGATGCGCCGGATCGAGCGCATGCCCAAGCCGGTCATCGCCCGCGTCAATGGCTTCGCGCTCGGCGGCGGGCTGGAGCTGGCCATGGCCTGCCACCTGCGCATCGCCGCCGATACCGCCAAGGTCGGCCAGCCGGAGATCAACCTGGGGCTGATCCCGGGCTTCGGCGGCAGCCAGCGCCTGCTGCGTCTGTGCGGCCGCGCCGCCACCCTGGAACTGTGCCTGCTGGGCGCCCCGATCGACGCCGAACGCGCCCTCGCGCTGGGCATCGTCAACCAGGTGGTGCCGGCAGCCGAACTCGACAACCGCGTGCAGGACGTCGCCAGGCAACTGGCACGCTCGGCGCCGCTGGCCCTGCGCGGCCTGCTCGATGCCGTGCACGTGGGCGGCGAATGCAGCCTGGAAGCCGGCCTGGAGTATGAAAGCGCGCAGTTCGGCCTGCTGTTCGCCACCGAGGACATGCGCGAAGGCACCAGCGCGTTCCTGCAGCGCCGCCCGCCGGCCTTCCAGAACCGCTGACCCCATGGCATCCCGACCCAACCCCGTGCAGCTGTTTGCCCGGGTCCAGGCAGACGATCTCGATGGTGCCCTGCAGAACGGCCTGATGGACTACATCGCCGCCGATGCTGACGCACGGCTGCTGCCCGACCACCCGGAACTTCCGCAGCGGCTGCTGCAGGCACAACATGACCTGCGCACGGCCTGGGCCGCACGCGAACGCTATCGCGCACGCGCTGTGCGCCTGGCACGCCGCGAAGCCGAACGTGATGCACGTCGCACACCGGCACCGGCGCCCGATGTGAAACCCGCGCTGCCCGCTGCGGCGGCCGCGATCCTCGCCCGGGCCAAGGCCCGCGCCGCAGGCAAGGAACAGTAATGGCCACTGCAAAGAAGACCACGCGCGCACCTGCGCGTCGTGGCAGCGTGATGCCGCGCGCCGACGTGGTGGAAATGTTCACCCGCCTGCGCGAACTCAACCCGCACCCGAAGACCGAACTGGAATACAGCTCACCGTTCGAACTGCTGGTGGCGGTGGCACTGTCGGCGCAGGCCACGGACGTGGGCGTCAACAAAGCGACGCGACGCTTGTTTCCAGTAGCCAACACGCCGGCGAAGATCCTCGCGCTTGGTGAGGACGGCCTGAAGAAATACATCGCCACCATCGGCCTGTTCAACGCGAAGGCGAAGAACGTGATCGCCACCTGCGCGATCCTGCTGGAGAAATACGACGGAGAAGTGCCACGCGATCGCGAAGCGCTCGAAGCCCTGCCCGGTGTCGGCCGCAAGACCGCCAACGTGGTGCTCAACACGGCGTTCGGCGAACCGGTGATGGCGGTCGACACGCACATCTTCCGCGTCTCCAACCGCACCGGGCTGGCACCGGGTAAAAATGTGCGCGAAGTGGAGGACCGCCTGGTGAAGGCGATCCCGGCCGAGTTCCTGCTCGATGCGCACCACTGGCTGATCCTGCACGGTCGCTACGTGTGCAAGGCACGCAAGCCGGATTGCCCGGGCTGCGTGATTGCCGACCTGTGTCGCTTCAAGGAAAAAACCGTCGCATAGACCGCAGGAAACGCATCCACGCATGGCGTGGATCTACTGCAATCCGTGCGCAACCCCAGCGTCACATGCAAGCGTTTACATCGTCAGCCCCTGACGCGACGGGGCCTGCGGCGGATCCCGGCCGCGCGCGAACTGTCACATTTACGCAATCTTTACCTTTTAGCCTGCGCGCATCTTCCCACCTGCCTGCAAGGCTCCTCTCCATGAAACTGCATCACCAACTCCTGACGGTGGCCGTGGCTGCTGCGCTGTACGTGCCGGCTGCACACGCTGAAGTCGCCATCGATGTGATCGGCGGTTCGGAAATCACCTTCGAAGGCCTGGTCCAGGCCGACGGCAACTGGTTCGACAATGACGTCGTGGACCTCAACGGCGGTGACGCCGGCAATGGCAAGGACAGCGAATTCGAACTGCGTCGCGCCGAGCTGGTGCTGAAGGGCAAGGGCCCGGGCAACGTGGAGTGGGTCGTCGGCTACGACGCCAAGGCTGACAAGTTCCTCGACACCAACGTCAAGTACAAGCTGCTGGGCAACGCCAACCACTTCATCCAGGCCGGCCAGTTCAAGCAGCCGAACAGCCTGGAAGAACTGTCCAGCACCAAGAACAACGACTTCATCTCCAAGGCTGCGGTCACCAACACCTACGCGGTCGCCCGCCGCCTCGGTGGCGCCTACAGCTACGGCCAGGACAACTGGTCGGTCACCGCCAGCGCCTTCGGCCGCGAACTGACCCGCAACCTGGCCCACGGCAGCGGCTACGGCGCACGCGGCACCTTCGCCCCGATCAACGAGAAGGGCCAGGTCCTGCACTTCGGCCTGAGCTACGTCGACTACGACGCCGACGCCGACACCCTGCGCGTGCGTGCCCGTCCGAACGCCGATCTGGCCACCGCGCGCCTGGTCGACAGCGGCAACATGACCGACACCGACCGCGTCAGCACCCTCGGCGCTGAAGCCATGTACTTCCAGGGTCCGTTCAAGGCCCAGGCCGAGTACTACAGCAGCAAGGCCAAGCGCTACGACCACGACAACTACACCAGCGACGGCTACTACGTCAGCGGCGTGTGGAACGTGACCGGCGAGACCTGGAGCTACAAGGGTGGCACCCCGGGCACCGGCCTGCCGAACAATCCGGCTGGCGGCCAGTGGCAGCTGGGCGTGCGTTACGACCACATGGATCTGAACGACGGCAACCTGTCGGCCAACCCGGTGGCCGGTCGTCCGCCGATCGTCGATGGCGTGCTGGGCGGCAAGATGGACATCTGGACCGTCGGCGCCAACTGGTACTGGCGTTCGAACTTCAAGTTCATGGTCAACTACGTGATGGTGGACAGCAAGAAGTACAGCTCCACCGCCCGCGGCTTCGTCAATGACGATCCGAACATCCTGGAAGCCCGCGCGCAGTTCTTCTGGTAAGACCTGACGCACGCGTTGCAACGAAGGCACGGCTCCGGCCGTGCCTTCGTCGTTTCAGCGCCCTGTCGCCCCGCCACCCGGGCGGCCGCACCTGCGCAGCACCGGCGCCGGAGCTGCGCCGTGGGGGCCGCGAAGCCCCATTCCCTGCCCTGTCCAGAAGGCCTTGCGGGCCCTCTGGCGCGGGTTCCGGGACATTCATGACGGGTGTCACGATTGCGTCATATGACAGACGCGGGCGTGTCACGTAACCGTTATGGAATGTGCACCGAAACGTCGGGCAGCCGCCCTTCGACCACCCCAGGAGTCTCTCCCGTGATCCACGCCTTCAAGTCGCGCGCCGCTGTCGCCATCCTGGCAGCATCGTCCGTGTTTGCCGCCAACGCCGCCGATGTCACCGGCGCGGGCGCTTCGTTCATCTACCCGGTAATGTACAAGTGGTCGGCGGACTACAGCACCGCGACCGGCAAGAAGGTCAACTACCAGTCGATCGGTTCCGGTGGTGGTATCGCCCAGATCAAGGCGGCAACCGTGGACTTCGGTTCCTCCGATGCCCCGCTGAAGCCGGAAGAGCTGGCTGCTGCCGGCCTGGCCCAGTTCCCGTCGGTCATCGGCGGCGTGGTGCCGGTCATCAACGTTGCCGGCGTCGCCCCGGGCGCGCTGAAGCTGGACGGCCCGACCCTGGCCAACATCTTCCTGGGCAAGATCAAGACCTGGAACGACCCGGCCATCGCTGCCCTGAACAGCGGCCTGACCCTGCCGAACGCCAAGATCACCATCGTCCACCGTTCGGACGGTTCGGGCACCACCTTCAACTTCGTCAACTACCTGTCCAAGGTCAGCCCGGAGTGGAAGAGCAAGGTCGGTGAAGGCACCTCGGTCCAGTGGCCGGCCGGCATCGGCGGCAAGGGCAACGAAGGCGTCGCTGCCTACGTGAAGCAGATCAAGGGTGGCATCGGCTACGTCGAGCTGTCCTACGCCCTGCAGAACAAGATGTCCTACGCGGCGATGAAGAATGCTGCCGGCAAGATCGTGCAGCCGTCGGACGCCTCGTTCTCGGCCGCGGCCGCCAGCGCTGACTGGGCCAATGCCAAGGACTTCTACCTGGTCATGACCAACGCCCCGGGCGAGCAGGCCTGGCCGATCACCGCCACCAACTTCATCCTGGTGCGCAAGCAGCCGAAGAACGTGGCCGGCGCCAAGTCGACCCAGGAATTCTTCCGCTGGATCTACAAGAACGGCGACGCCCAGGCCAAGCAGCTGGACTACGTGCCGCTGCCGGACACCCTGGTCAAGCAGATCGAGACCTACTGGTCGCAGAACCTGAAGTACTGAGCAAGGCGTTCCCCCGCAGGAACGGGGGTCGGCGGGTCCTCTCTCCCCCGCCGATCCCAACCGGGCGCTGGACCTTCGGGTCTGGCGCCTTTCTTTTTTGGAGTCCCCGGCCCCGCCCTGCCCTTGTAGAGCCGAGCCCATGCTCGGCTGCTTTTGCCCTTTGTAGAGTCGAGCGCATGCTCGACTACGGCCCGTCAGCCGAGCATGGGCTCGACTCTACAAAAGCGAAAAGTGCCCGCCCGCCGCGCGCAGTCCAGCGCCCCGGGCGGCGCCGGGCAGCCCCGCCACAGGGCCGCTGACCCCGTGAAACCCTTGTCAGAACGTGATGTCCGACACCTCTGTCATGGACGTCATACGGCTGTAACAAAAACATCATTTCATAGCCGCATCCGCCGACGCCGTCGGCTCTTCCCCGCTATGGAGTGAACATGAAACTGCACTCGGCCGGCCTCGCCGCCCTTTCCCTGGCCATCGCCCTGGGCCTGTCGGCCTGCGGTGGCGACAAGCAGGCTGCACAGCAGCCGGCTGCCGACGCAGCCGCCGCCCCGGCCGCTGCCGGCGACAAGGTGACCGCCGAGGTCTCCGGCGCTGGCGCTTCCTTCATCTTCCCGCTGGTGTCCAAGTGGTCGGCCGACTACAACACCGCCACCGGCGCCAAGATCAACTACCAGTCGATCGGTTCGGGCGGCGGCATCGCCCAGATCAAGGCCGGCACCGTTGATTTCGGTTCCTCCGACAAGCCGCTGAGCAGCGACGAGCTGGCCCAGGCCGGCCTGGCCCAGTTCCCGTCGGCCATCGGCGGCGTGGTGCCGGTCGTCAACATCGAAGGCCTGGAAGCCGGCAAGCTGCGCCTGACCGGCGCCCTGCTGGCCGACATCTTCCTGGGCAAGGTCAAGACCTGGAACGACCCGGCCATCGCCGCGGCCAACCCGGGCGTGACCCTGCCGGACGGCAAGATCACCATCGTCCACCGTTCGGACGGTTCGGGCACCACCTTCAACTTCTCCAACTACCTGTCCAAGGTCAGCCCGGAGTGGAAGACCAAGGTCGGCGAAGGCACCTCGGTGCAGTGGCCGGACGGCGTCGGTGGCAAGGGCAACGAAGGCGTTGCCTCCTACGTGAAGCAGATCAAGGGCTCCATCGGCTACGTCGAGCTGGCCTACGCCCTGCAGAACGCCATGCCGTACACCGCCCTGCAGAACGCCGCAGGCACCTGGGTGCAGCCGAACGCTGAAACCTTCGCCGCCGCTGCTGCCAGCGCCGACTGGGCCAGCGCCAAGGACTTCAACCTGGTCATCACCAACGCCCCGGGCGAGCAGGCGTGGCCGATCACCGCCACCAACTTCATGCTGATGCAGAAGAAGCCGAAGGACGCCAAGCGCAACCAGGACACCCTGGCCTTCTTCAAGTGGGCCTTCGAGAACGGCCAGACCCAGGCCAACGAGCTGCACTACGTGCCGCTGCCGGCCGAACTGACCAAGCAGATCGAGGCCTACTGGGGCACCGAGCTGAAGTGATGGACCCGACGGTGCCCGCCCCGCGCGGGCACCGTCACTTCCACGTCGTGCCGCCCCCTTTCCTGGCCCTGCCGTCCCCATGAATGCCATCGCCCAGCCTGTAGCAGCCCCGTCCACGCGCGATGCGCGTGATGCCCGCAACGACAAACTGTTCCGATGGGTGCTGGTCGGCACCGTCATCTTCGTCCTGATCGCCCTGGCCTGCGCCGCGCTGTCCATGCTGTGGGGCGGCCGCCATGCCCTGCAGATGCAGGGCCTGAGCTTCTTCTTCTCTTCCGACTGGAATCCGGTCGAAAACAAGTTCGGCGCCCTCGCCCCGATCTACGGCACCCTGGTCACCGCGTTCATCGCGATGGTCATCGCCGTGCCGGTCAGCTTCGGTATCGCCTTCTTCCTTACCGAAGTCGCGCCGCGCTGGCTGCGTGGCCCGGTCGGTACCGCCATCGAACTGCTGGCCGGCATCCCCTCGATCATCTACGGCATGTGGGGCCTGTTCGTGCTGGTGCCGGTGATGACCGAGTACGTCACCCCGTTCCTCAACGAAACCCTGGGCGAATGGCCGATCATCGGGCCGATGTTCCAGGGCCCGCCGCTGGGCATCGGCATGCTCACCGCCGGCTTCGTGCTGGCCATCATGGTCATCCCGTTCATCTCCTCGGTGATGCGCGAAGTGTTCCTGACCGTGCCGACCCGCCTGAAGGAATCGGCCTACGCGCTGGGTTCCACCAAGTGGGAAGTGAGCTGGGACATCGTCCTGCCCTACACCCGCTCGGCCGTCATCGGCGGCGTCTTCCTCGGCCTCGGCCGTGCACTGGGCGAAACGATGGCCGTGGCCTTCGTGATTGGCAACAGCGTGCGCCTGTCGCCGTCGCTGCTGGAACCGGGCACCACCATCGCCGCGCTGATCGCCAACGATTTCGGCGAGGCCACTGAAACCTACCGCTCGGCGCTGCTGCTGCTCGGCTTCGTCCTGTTCATCGTCACCTTCGTCGTGCTGGCCATCGCCCGCCTGATGCTGATGCGCCTGTCCCGCAAGGAGGGCAACTGATGTCCACCACCGCTGACTCCCTGTACCTGCGCCGCCGCATCGGCAACGTCATCGCCATCGCGCTGTCCTGTGCCACCGCCCTGTTCGGCCTGTTCTTCCTGGGCTGGATCCTGTTCACCCTGGCCTCCAAGGGCCTGGCCGGCATCAATCTTGATCTGTTCACCAAGATGACGCCGCCGCCGATGCAGGAAGGCGGCCTGGCCAATGCCTTCTTCGGCAGCGCGGTGATGTGTGCGCTGGCGATCGGCATCGGCACCCCGCTGGGCGTGCTGGCCGGTACCTGGCTGGCCGAGTACGGCAACGCCCGCAAGGCCGGCACCGTGGTCCGCTTCGTCAACGACATCCTGTTGTCGGCACCGTCCATCGTGCTGGGCCTGTTCGTCTACACCCTGTACGTGATGCAGACCGGCGGCAACTTCTCCGCCTTCGCGGGTGCCCTGTCGCTGGCCTTCATCGTGCTGCCGGTGGTGGTGCGCACCACCGACGAGATGCTGCGCCTGGTGCCTTCGCAGATGCGCGAAGCCGCCCTGTCGCTCGGCATCCCGCAGTGGAAGGTGATCGTGCAGGTGCTGTACCGCAGTGCATCGGCCGGCATCATCACCGGCATCCTGCTGGCGCTGGCCCGCATTTCCGGCGAGACCGCACCGCTGCTGTTCACCGCCTTCGGCAACCAGTACTGGAACAACAACATCTTCCAGCCGATGGCTTCGGTGCCGGTGGTGATGAACCAGTTCGCCGGCAGCCCGTATGAATCCTGGCAGGTGCTGGCCTGGGCCGGTGCCCTGGTGCTGACTGTCTTCGTGTTGCTGGTCAGCCTTGCCGCCCGTGGCATCCTGCTGCGCAACCGTATCTCCCATGACTGACCTTTCCGTGGATAACGCCATGAACGACCTCTCCAACGCCGTGCCCATGCAGCGCATCGCGGTGCCGGCCTCGCACGAGAACCTGCACACGCCGTCGCCGGTCAAGCTGGCCGCGCGTGGTCTGGACTTCTACTACGACAAGTTCCACGCCCTGAAGGGCATCAACCTTGAGATCCCGGAAAAGCGCGTGACCGCGCTGATCGGTCCCTCCGGTTGCGGCAAGTCGACCCTGCTGCGCATCTTCAACCGCATCTACGCGCTGTACCCGAAGCTGGAAGCGCGTGGTGAGGTGCTGCTGGACGGCGAGAACATCCTGTCGCCGAAGTACCCGATGAACCGCCTGCGCAGCAAGGTCGGCATGGTGTTCCAGAAGCCGGTGCCGTTCCCGATGACCATCTTCGAGAACGTGGCCTACGGCATCCGCCACCACGAGAAGCTGAGCAAGGCCGACATGGCCGACCGCGTCGAGCAGGCGCTGCGCCAGGGCGCGCTGTGGGACGAAGTGAAGGACAAGCTGGGGCAGAGCGCCCTGGGCCTGTCCGGTGGCCAGCAGCAGCGTCTGTGCATCGCCCGTGCCGTGGCCCTGCGCCCGTCGGTGCTGCTGCTGGACGAGCCGACCTCGGCGCTGGACCCGATCTCGACCAGCCGCATCGAGCAGCTGGTGGAGGAGCTCAAGCACGAGTACACCATCGTCATCGTCACCCACAACATGCAGCAGGCAGCGCGCGTGTCCGACTACACCGCCTTCATGTACCTGGGCGACCTGATCGAGCACGACCGTACCGAAGTGATCTTCTCGCAGCCCTCGCAGCGGCAGACCGAGGACTACATCACCGGTCGCTTCGGCTGATTGGTGTCGTCCCCTCGCCACATGTCCCAGCCAGGCGCGGCCTGGCTCTACCCGGATTGCAGACCATGAATCTTCCCAACGACCACATCGTCAAGAGCTACGACGAAGAGCAGCAGCGCCTGGTGGCCGAAATCGTGCGCATGGGCGAGATGGCCGTCGCCCAGCTGGAGGCGTCGATGGACGTCATCGAGAAGCGCGACGAGAACGCCGCCCACCGCATCATCGCCAACGATGAAGCGATCGACCAGCTGGAACAGCAGATCAGCCACGACGTGATGCGCCTGGCCCTGCGTGGCCCGATGGCCCGCGACCTGCGCGAGATCCTGGCCGGCCTGCGCATCCCGGCCGACATCGAACGCATCGGTGACTACGCCGCGAACGTGGCCAAGCGTTCGATCGCGCTGGGCAAGGTGCCGCCGCTGCCGCAGATCCAGGGCCTGCGCGCCCTCGGCCGCCTGGCCGCGCAGCAGGTGCGCCGCGCCATCGCCGCCTACCGCGACAACGACGCCGAAGCCGCCATCGCCCTGCGCCAGGACGACGCCCGCCTGGACGCGCAGTACACCGCGCTGTTCCGCGAGCTGCTGACCTACATGATGGAAGACCCGCGCAACATCACCCCATGCACCCACCTGCTGTTCATGGCCAAGAACCTGGAGCGCGTGGGCGACCACGCCACCAACATCGCCGAGAACGTGTGGTTCCTGGTGCACGGTGAGCAGCCGCTGCCGCCGCGCGAGAAGCGCGACGAGACGTCGAGCACCGACCACGTCTGATACTGCGCTGCAACAGCGGAAACGCTTCCGGGGGCCCCTGTCGGCATGACAGGGGCCTTTTTTGTACGCGCGATCCGGGCATTCATCCACGCATGGCGTGGATCTACTGGGCCGGTGGTAGATCCACGCCATGCGTGGATGCCGTGCGCCCCCCCTTCCCGCCTGCGGCAAACCTCACGAAAATTTGAGGTCTCGGCGAGGATTCCTTGAGTACGATCGCAGCATCATCGTTTCACCCCGGGCGCCCGCCCACCACCCAAGGAGTACGACCGATGAGCAGTTCCAACAAGACCCTCTCCCTGCTGACCGCCACCGCACTGGCCGCAGGCCTGGGCGTGACTGCCAGTGCTTCGGCCCTGAGCATGACCGACCTTGCCCAGGGCTACCTGGTGGCCGGCCAGGCGGCCAAGGCGGGTGATGCAAAGGCCGCCGACAGCAAGGCCGGTGACGCCGCCAAGCATGCCGAAGGCAAGTGCGGTGCCGACGGCAAGAGCGCCGAAGGCAAGTGTGGCGCCGACAAGGGCAAGGCCAAGGCCGGCGCGGGTGCCGAAGCCAAGGCCAAGACCGCCGGCGACAAGAAGGCCGCCGAAGGCAAGTGCGGCGAAGGCAAGTGCGGTGCCAAGCACTGACGCTGCCGCCAGCGTCGTCCACCCACGGCTGCCGCTGCCTGCGGCGGCCGTCGGGCTGGGCCTGCGGCGTGCGCTGCTGCAGGACCTGCACGACGCCCCGGCCGGCGATTTTGACTTCCTGGAATGCGCGCCGGAAAACTGGATCAACGTCGGTGGCCCGGCCGGCGATGCCCTGGAGGAACTGGCCCGGCGCCACCCCTTGAGCTGCCACGGCCTGTCACTGTCGCTGGGCGGCAGCGCCGCGCTGGATACCCAGCTGCTGCAGCAGGTCGGCCGTTTCCTCGAGCGCCACCGCGTGCCGCTGTACAGCGAGCACCTGAGTTACTGCAGCGACGACGGCCAGCTGTACGACCTGCTGCCGATTCCCTTCACCGACGAAGCCGTGCGCCATACCGCCGAGCGCATCGCGCGCGTGCAGGACCTGCTGGGCCGCCGCATCGCGGTGGAGAACGTGTCCTATTACCTGGCCCCGCAGCCGGCGATGGACGAACTGGCCTTCACCAACGCGGTGCTGGCCGAGGCCGACTGCGACCTGCTGCTGGACGTCAACAACGTGTACGTCAACGCCTGCAACCATGGCTACGATGCCGACGCCTTCATCGCCGGGCTGCCCGCGCAGCGCATCGTCTGCCTGCACGTGGCCGGCCACCTGGACGAGGCGCCCGACCTGAAGATCGATACCCACGGCAGCCCGGTGATCGACCCGGTGTGGGCGCTGCTGGAGCGCAGCTACGCCCGCTTCGGGCCGCGCCCGACCCTGCTGGAACGCGATTTCAACTTCCCGCCCTACGCCGAACTGCAGGGCGAGCTGCGTACCATCCGCCGTCTGCAGGGCACACCGCGCGAGGTCGCCCATGGCTGACGCGCCCGAGCGCCTGCGCGCGCAGCAGCATGCATTCACCGCGCACCTGCGCGACCCGCGGCAGGTGCCCGCCCCGGCCGACCTCGACCCGCGGCGGGTGGCGGTCTACCAGCGGCTGCTGTCCAACAACCTGCTGGGCCTGCTCGGCAACAGTTTCCCGGTCTGCGTGCGCCTGCTCGGCGAAGCGGCCTGGGCCGAGCTGGTCCGCCACTACTTCGCCCACCACCGCGCACGCACGCCGCTGTTCACCGCGGTGGCGGCCGAGTTCGTGCACTGGCTGCAGGCACAGCCCGAGCTGCCGCACCCGGCGCTGGCCGAGCTGGCCCACTACGAGTGGGTGGAAACCGATCTGTACCAGCGTGCGGCCGAGCCATTGCCGCCGGCCCCGGGCATCGACCCGCTGCAGGAACCGCTGCGCTGCTCACCGCTGGCCTGGCCGCTGCTGTACGCGTGGCCGGTCCACCGCCTCGGCGCCGATGACGCACCGGTCGCCCCTGCGGCCGAACCGACCGGCCTGCTGGTCCGCCGCGATGCCGATGGCGTGGTGCGCTTCGCCCAGCTCAGCCCGTTGGCCGCGCACCTGTTGATCCTGATCGACGAGGTGCCCGGAGCCACCGGCGGGCAGCAGCTGCAGCAGCTCGCCACCCTGCACCAGCTCGACGCCGATGCGTTGATCGAACCCGGCACCCAGCTGCTGCAGCAGTTCCTGCAGGCCGGTGTGATCGGCCCGCTGCCCGCCGTGGCCTGATACCCCCAACGAGGAGTTCCCCCGTGATGAACACCCTGCCCCTGGCCGCCGTGCGCGGCCAGCTGGATCGCTGCGGCCCGTGGTTGGCGCCGCTGGGCCTGCGCCTGCTGCTGGCCTGGGAATATTTCGAGTCCGGCCGCGAGAAGCTGCTGGGCGAGAACTGGTTTGCCGAACTGCAGGGGGCGTTCCCGTTCCCGTTCGACCTGCTGCCCGCCGGCGTGAACTGGCAGCTGGCGACCTGGTTCGAGCTGGCCGGCGCGGCCTGCCTGCTGTTCGGGCTCGGCACCCGCTTCGCCGCGGCGAGCCTGCTGGTGCTGACCGTGGTGGCCACCTATGCCGTGCACTGGCCGATGCACTGGCATTCGCTGGGTGATCTGGCGATGGGCTATGCGATCAGCGACCAGGGCTTCGGCAACTTCAAGCTGCCGGTGCTGTTCATGGCGATGCTGATGCCGCTGCTGTTCAACGGTGCCGGGCACCTGAGCGTGGACGCGTGGCTGGCTGGTCGGGCCGTCGCGCCCCGGTAGTCGCGTCGGCCCCGTTACACGCCGATACGCACCGAAACCGCGCAAAAGGCCTATTTAATCGCCTATTCATAAAAAAAATCCGATGCTGGATCCGTGGCCTCGATGACCACGTCCTTCCCCCGGAGTTGCCCCATGAAGCGCCTGATTGCTGCCACCCTTTCGCTGACCCTGCTGGCCGCCGCCGTCTCGCCCGCGATGGCCGCTCCCTATGGCGCCGGTGGGCGCGACGACCACCACGGCCACAAGGATCACCACGACGACCGTCGCGATCCGCCCCGTCGCGGCCACAAGCTCGCCCGTGACCACCGCGGCGAGCACGTCCGCGATTACCGCCACCATGGCCTGCACGCCCCCGCCCGCGGCCAGGAATGGCGCAAGGTCGACGGCCGTTACGTGCTGATTGCCGTGGCCACCGGCGTCATCGCCGACGTGGTGCTGGCACGCCGCTGACCCGTGCACAGCGTCCCGGCCATGCGATGCGTGGCCGGGCGCTCAGGGTCGCTCTGCTAGAATCCGCGCATGACTGACCCCACCCCCGCAGCTGACGCCGCCCCTGTTTCCGTAATTCCGATGGCGCAGCGCGCGATGTCGCAACGCTTCCGCGGCTTCCTGCCGGTGGTGGTGGACGTGGAAACCGGCGGCTTCGACAGCCAGCGCAACGCGCTGCTGGAAATCGCCGCCGTGCCGATCGAGATGGACGAGAACGGCCTGCTCTACCCCGGCCAGACCGCCAGCGCCCACGTGGTCCCCGCCGAAGGGCTGGAGATCGATCCGAAGTCGCTGGAAGTGACCGGCATCATCCTCGACCATCCGTTCCGGCTGGCGAAGGAAGAAAAGGCGGCGCTGGACCACATCTTCACCCCGGTCCGCGCAGCGATGAAGAAGTACGGCTGCCAGCGCGCGATCCTGGTCGGGCACAACGCCCATTTCGACCTGGGCTTCGTCAATGCCGCCGTGGCCCGCACCGGCCACAAGCGCAACCCGTTCCATCCCTTCAGCGTGTTCGACACGGTCACCCTGGCTGGTATCGCCTATGGGCAGACGGTGCTGGCGCGTGCGGCCAATGCCGCCGGCCTGGGCTGGGATGCGAACGAGGCGCACAGCGCGGTGTACGACACCGAGCAGACCGCACGGTTGTTCTGCACCATCGCCAACGCCTGGCCGCGGTAGATCCACGCCATGCGTGGATGAGATGCATCGGCCGTGCGGACCAACGGTCCGCACCCACCCTCCAACCTGCCCGGTAGATCCACGCCATGCGTGGATGGAGCATCACCCGATGCTGGTGCGGTCGCGGCCGTCGCTCTTGGCGCGGTACAGCGCGCGGTCGGCGCGCTGGTACAGCAGCGCCGGGGTGCGGTCGTCGTTGGCCAGTTCCACCAGGCCCGCGCTGAAGGTCACCCGCAGGCCCTTCACCCCGGCCCAGTCCGGGTGGTCATGGAACAGGCCGCGCAGGCGCGCGCAGACCTGCGCCGCTTCTTCCAGGCGCGTATCGTTGAGCAGCAGCGCGAACTCTTCGCCACCGGTACGTGCCGGCAGATCCGAATCGCGGCACGCCGCGGCGATGACCTCGGCCACCTCCTTCAGCACCACATCGCCGATGCTGTGGCTGTAGGTGTCGTTGACGTCCTTGAAGTGATCGATGTCCAGCACCACCAGGCTCAGCGGGTGGCCGCTGCGCTGCGAACGGGCGAAGTCGCGCGCCAGCGTCTCGTCGAAGCCGCGGCGGTTGGCCAGGCCGGTCAGCGCATCCTCGCGGGCCTGCCGCTCGAACGCCTCGGCCTGCCGCGCCAAGCGCTCGGCCAGCTCGGTCTTCTCCTGGTTCAACGCCTGCAGGTGCACCGTCTGCGCCTGCAGGTCGAAGGTCGCTTCATCCACCCGCCGCGCCAGGCGCAGGTTGTTGGCCTTGTACTGCTGCAGCAGGAACCGGTACAGCGCCACCAGCGCGCCCAGCAGCAGCAGGCCGATCAGCGCCTGCACGCTGTGCCGCTGCCACCAGAACGGTTGCACGGTGAAACTCCACACCGCTTCCTGCTGGCCCCAGGCACCGCCCGGGTGCGAGGCCGCCACATGCAGGGTGTAATCGCCTGGCGGCAGGCCGACGAACTCGACGCTGCGCTGCGGGCCACGCTCGACCCAGCCGGCGTCCAGGCCTTCCAGCCGGGTGCGGTATCGGATGCGGTCGGACATCAGGTAGCTGAGACCGACGAAGCTCACCGCCAACCGGCGCCCGCCGGGAATCAGGTTGCGATCGGGCCCTTCCCAATGCACCTGCGCGCCATCGACCTGCACGTTCTCGATCGCCGCCGGCGGCGCCGGGCGTTCGCGGAAGCGCTGCAGGCGCTGCGGGTCCACCGTGCTCAGGCCACCGGCGGTGACCACCCAGAAGGTGCCGTCCTGGCGCAGGATCGCCGAGGGCGCCGAGCTGCCGTTGGCCTGTGCATTGGCCATGCCGTCGATCTCGTTGTAGCGCTCCACCGTCACCCGCGGCGCGCGGCCGTCCGCCACCGCGTTCAAGGTCGCCATGTCGGTGCGCAGCACGCCGCGGTTGCTGCTGATCCACACATTGCCCAAGCGGTCGGGCACCAGCTGGAACACCGCATCGACCGGCATGCCCTGTTCCAGGCCGACCCGCGACAGGCGGTTCTTGTACCAGCGGTACAGGCCACGGTCGCTGCTGATCCACATCGCTTCGCCGATCTGGTGGAAGCCGAACACACTGCGGCCGCCGCCCATCGGTGCCAGGTCGATGGACTGCACATGGTCGCCGCGCAGCACGCGGATGCCCTCGATGGTGCCGATCCACAGGTTGCCCTGGTGGTCGTGTTCCAGCGCGGTGATCAGGCCGGTCGGCATGCCCGGCGTGTTCGCCACCCGCACGCGATCGCCATCGATGCGCACCACGCCCTTCTGCGTGCCGGCCCAGACCACGCCGGACGGGTCGACGCTGATCGCGCGGATGTTGCCACCCGGCATGCCATCGGCCGCATCGTAGTTGTGGCGCAGGCTGCCATCGGCGCGCAGGCGGTAGACGCCGTCGCCGAAGGTGCCCACCCAGAGGTCGCCCTCAGGGCCTTGGGCCAGGCTGAGCACCGACGCCGCCTTGCCACCCCGGTTGTGCAGCGGCATCGGCCGGAAGCGGCCGTCGGCGGTCTGCTGGTCCAGGCCGCTGGCACTGCCCACCCACAACCGGCGGTCGCGGTCCTCGAACACGGTGCGCACGTAGTCACCGCTCAGGCCATCGCGCTCGGTGTAGCTGCTGAACAGCGTTTCGCGCAGGCGGTACAGGCCGCCGTTGGCGCCCACCCAGATGCTGCCCTCGGCGTCCTCGCGCAGGCTCACCACCCGCCCGCCGGGCAGGTTCAGGCCGGCCGGCAGGCGCTCCAGGCCGTGGCTGGAGATGCGCAGCAGGCCCTGGTTCTCGGTGCCCAGCCAGATGTCGCCGTGGCGGTCCTGCAGCATCGCGGTCATGTGCAGCTGGCCGGGCAGGCTGTGCACCAGCACCAGGCGGTCATCCTCGACCCGGTACAGGCGCTCGCCGGCCACGATCCACAACGCGCCATCGGGTGCGCGATAGGGCCAGGTCAGGCCCTTGTCCACGCCCCACTCGGCCGGCGCGCGCTTGAGCTCGCCATCGTTGTCGCGCAGCACCAGGCCATCGAGGGTGCCGATCCAGACCCGGTCCTGGGCGTCGACCACCAGCTTGGTGAAGCTCATTGCCAGCGGCAGGTCCGGCGGCGGCGGCTGGTAGACCACGCCGGTTTCCGGGGTCAGGTAGCCGATGCCCTTGCCTTCGTACAGCAGCCAGAGGCGCCCCTGGCTGTCCATCTGCATCGACTGGATCAGCACTTCCGGGGTGTTGGCCTGGTGTTCCCAGCCCCGCCACTGGCCGGCGCTGCTGCGGTAGGTCACGTTGCCGCGCGAATCACTGATCCACAGCCCGCCCTGGCGGTCGACCAGCAGCGCGCCGATGCCGTTGTCGCGCAGGCCCGGCCGCGTGCTGCGGTCGAACACGGTGAAATCCAGGCCGTTGTAGCGCACCAGGCCTTCCCAGGTGGCGAACCACAGGTGGCCTTCGGGGGTCTGGGCGATGTCGCGCAGCGAGTTGTGCGGCAGGCCGTTGCGCGAGGTCCACACGTCGATGGCGTAGTCGCGCAGCGGCGGCGCGACGGTCTGGGCCGCCAGCGGCGACGCCAGCAGCAGCAACAGCCACAGCACACCGAGCCGCAACAGGCGACCGATGTGGTGTTCCGGGTGGCGCCCCGCCAGGCGCCTGCCAGCCCCCTGACCGCCCATTACTGCTACGGCAGCGGCCAGGTGCGGTTGCCGCGCAGGGCAACAGGCAGGAACAGGAACAGCCGGGCGGCACGGGGCCGCGCGCCGGTGTGAACAGGCTGGCTCATCGCGGGAACTGTGGGGAGATGGGGCGAATGATAGGCCAAACACCCCCCTCGGCGTCACCGCGGCGTGAAAGCCGGGGTCTGAGGCGGGGTCAGAGCCCTTACGCCTGCGGCGGAAGGGATCCGACCCGGGGTCGGATCCCTCTGCGCGCGCAGAGGGCTCTGCCCCCAGCTATCCGGACGCCCGACTCAGCGCCCGGCTACCGGGCTGCCCGCCGGCCACTGCACCACCGCTTCCAGTCCGCCCTCGGGGCGGTTGCGCAGCCACAGCCGGGCGCCATCCTTCTCGGCCAGCGCGCGGGCGATGGTCAGGCCCAGGCCGGCGCCGCCGGTCTGCCGCGAGCGCGAGGTTTCCACCCGCACGAAGGGATCGAACACCGCTTCGAGCTGGTCATCGGCCAGCCCCGGGCCGTCGTCGGCCACCACCACGGTGATGCCCCCGCCACTGCGGTCCACCCTCACCCGCACGCGCTCGGCATACATCACCGCGTTGTCCACCAGGTTGGAGAACAGGCGGTGCATGGCCAGCGGCCGCAGCATCAGCACCGCGCCACTGGCGCCTTCGAAGGCCACGTCGGCGCCCGCCTCGGCGGTGTCCTCGACGATGCTTTCCAGCAGCGAATCCAGGTCGAGGGCGGCGCGCTGTTCGGCGCTCTCGGCGCTGCGGGCCAGTTCCAGGCCTTCGCGCACCAGCGCCTGCATCGCCGCGAGGTCGCCGATCAGGCGCTCGCGCAGGATCTCGTCGGTCACGTTTTCCAGGCGCAGGCGCAGCCGGGTCAGCGGCGTCTGCAGGTCGTGGGTGATCGCCGCCAGCATCTGCGTGCGTTCGGCCAGGTGCCGCTGCAGCCGCTGCTGCATGGCATTGAATGCCTCGGCGGCGCGCTGCACTTCGCGCGGGCCGCGCAGGGGCAGCGGGTCGCGCTGCAGGTCGTCGCCCAGTTCCTCGGCGGCCGAGGCCAGTTCCTGCAGCGGCGCGCTGGCCATGCGCGAAACGATATAGGCCAGCACGGCGATCGCCAGCACCAGCAGGGTCAGGAACAGCGGGTCCACGGCCAGCACGCCGTTGTGCGCCACCGCCGGCGAATCCAGCGCCAGCTTCAGCGTGGTGCCATCGCTGAGGACCACGTCCACGGCCCGGCACTTGGGCGGGATGAAGGACGGGTCGCGTTCACGCGGCGGGCGCCGGTGGCCCGGCGGTGGCGGCGGCAGCAGTTCCTGCAGCTTGGGGATGCACGAGCGGAACGAGGTGAAGTGCACATGCGCGCGCGCCACCGGTCCGGGGCGGTCATCGAGCACTTCCATCAGCGCCGTATCGACGCGGCCCAGGCGAGCGCCGGGCTGCAGCGCGCGCACGCTCGGCCCGCCCATTTCCAGCAGGCGGTCACGCAGTTCCGGGTTGCCGTCGAGCAGGTTGACGTAGCCCTGCAGGCGGTCGGCGATGCGGTTGAGGTTCTGCCGCTCGAATTCCTGCTGGCGCTTGGACGTGGCCAGCATGGTCGCGCCGATCGCGGCCACCGACATGCCCAGCAGCAGGATCACGAACAGCCGCCCCACCATCGAGGACAGGAAGTGGCGCAGGCGCTTGATCACGGCTTATTCCAGGTTGACGGCCGAGGCCAGTACATAGCCTTCATTGCGCACGGTCTTGATCAGGCCATCGGGCCCGCCATCGTCGGCCAGCTTGTTGCGCAGCCGGCTGACCTGCAGGTCGATCGCGCGGTCCTGCGCCTCGTAGTTGCGGCCGCTGCTGAGCGCCACCAGCTGTTCGCGCGAGAGCACCTTGTTGGCGTGCGCGATGAACACCCGCAGCAGGCGGAACTCGGCGCCGGACAGCACCACCACGCGGCCATCGGGGTCGACCAGGTGGCGGTGTTCCAGATCGAAGATCCAGCGCGAGAAGCGCGCGCGGCGCACCGCCAGGGGCTCCAGGTTGGCCGGCAGGGCCTCGGTCCGGCGCAGCACGTTGCGGATGCGCGCGAGCAATTCGCGCGGTTCGAACGGCTTGGCCAGGTAATCGTCGGCGCCCATCTCCAGGCCCAGCACGCGGTCGATCGGCTCGGCACGTGCGGTGAGCATGATCACCGGCGTGTTCGAACGCGCACGCAGGTCGCGGCACAGGGTCAGGCCATCCTCGCGCGGCAGGTTGAGGTCGAGCACGATCAGGTCCACGTGCTCGCGCTCCAGCAGCTGGCGCATGCTGGTGCCGTCGGCCGCGGTGCTGACCAGGTAGCCAGCGCGGCCGAGCTGCTCGGCCAGCAGGGTGCGGATGTCATTGTCGTCGTCGACGATCAACAGGCGATGCATCGGGTTTTCAGTCTCCATGTCGCGATTTTCCCGTGTCGGGAGCTGAACCGCATCCTGTCCAGTGCGTACCACTGTATCCACGCCGGGGCCGGATACCTGCAGTTACGCGTTTCGGCCGACAGTGTTACACACAGACACACCCCGAGGATTGAGCCTGCCTGCGCCCGATCTTCACAATGCCCACCAATGCCGCTGCGGCGGCCTGCCCGAGTGAAGCCCGCACGTGATCTCCCGCCTGTTGCCCGCGACCCGCCGGGGTCGTCTGATCGTGATCGTCCTGCTTGTCGTCATTGCTGCCGCGTGCGCCTGGTGGCTGCTGCGCAAGCCTGCCGCCCCGGCCCTGGCCACCAGCCCGGTCAGCCGCGGCGACATCGAACAGACGGTGGAAGCCACCGGCGTGATCGATGCCTACAAGCTGGTCAGCGTCGGTGCGCAGGCCTCGGGCCAGATCAAATCGCTGAAGGTGCAGCTGGGCGATACGGTGAAGGAAGGCGACCTGATCGCCGAGATCGACGCCACCACCCAGCAGAACCAGGTGCTCAACGCCCAGGCCTCGCTGGACCAGGTGATCGCCCAGCGCGCCGTGCAGCAGGCCAGCCTGCGCCAGGCCGAGCTGGACTTCGCCCGGCAGAAGGAGATGCTGGCCGCCGAGGCCACCTCGCGGCAGGAATACGATGCCGCCGAGGCCACGCTCAAGACCGCCCGCGCCCAGCTGCAGTCGTACGAAGCGCAGATCAAGGGCCGCGAAACCGAACTGGGCACCGCCCGCGCCAACCTCGCCTACACCCGCATCACCGCGCCGATGGACGGCACCGTGGTGGCGGTGGTGGCCGAGGAAGGCCGCACGGTGAACGCCAACCAGACCGCGCCGACCATCGTCATGCTGGCGCGCCTGGACGTGGTCACCGTCAATGCCGAGGTCTCCGAGGCCGACGTGGTCAAGATCAAGGCCGGCATGCCGGTGTACTTCACCACCCTGGGCGACCCGGACCGCAAGTACCACGCCACGCTGCGCCAGATCAATCCGGCGCCGTCGTCCATTGCCAACGAAAGCTCGTCCAGTTCCAGCAGCTCGTCCAGCTCAAGTTCCAGCAGCGCGGTCTACTACAACGCGCTGTTCGACGTGGAAAACCCCGATGGCACCCTGCGCATCGACATGACCGCACAGGTCTCGGTGCTGCTGCAGCAGGCCAAGGGCGCGCTGCTGGTGCCGGCCGTGGCGCTAGGCCCGAAGACGCGTGACGGCGAGCGCGTGGTGCGCGTGGTCAACGAGCAGGGCCAGCCGCAGCCGCGCAAGGTCAAGGTCGGCATCAACAACGGCGCCTCCGCGCAGATCCTGTCCGGGCTGGAGGAAGGCGAGCGCGTGGTGGTCGGCGAAGGCGGTGCGGCCGCAGCCGGCAGCGGCACCGGCAACCGCAGCGGCGGCGCGATGCGCATGGGCCCGCCCGGTGGCATGGGTCCGCGCCGATGAGCACGACGGCGCCCCTGCTGCGCCTGCGTGACCTGCGCCGCGAGTTCCCGGCCGGCGAGGATGTCATTGCCGTGCTGCGCGACGTCAACCTGGACATCCATGCCGGTGAGATGGTCGCCATCGTCGGCCAGTCCGGCTCGGGCAAGTCGACGCTGATGAACATCCTCGGCTGCCTGGACCGCCCGACGCGCGGCAGCTACCAGGTGGCCGGACGCGAAACCGGAAAGATGGAGCCGGACGAGCTGGCCGAACTTCGCCGTGGCCATTTCGGTTTCATCTTCCAGCGCTACCACCTGCTGGGCGACCTCGATGCGCGCGGCAACGTGGAAGTGCCGGCGGTGTACGCCGGCAGCCCCGGGCCGACCCGCAACGCGCGCGCCGAGCAGCTGCTGCAGCGGTTGGGCCTGCACGACCGCATGCACCACAAGCCGGGCCAGCTGTCCGGCGGCCAGCAGCAGCGCGTGTCGATCGCCCGCGCCCTGATGAACGGCGGCGAGGTGATCCTGGCCGACGAACCGACCGGCGCGCTGGACACGAAATCCGGTGAGGAAGTGATGGCCATCCTCGGCGAGCTGCATGCCGAAGGCCACACCATCATCATCGTCACCCACGACATGAGCGTGGCCGAGCACGCCCAGCGCATCATCGAGATCCGCGACGGCGAAATCATCGCCGACCGCGCCAATCCGAAAGCCCCCAGCTACCGTGCGCAGCGCCAGCCCAGCGCAGACGTCGCCCATGGCAGCAGCTGGCGCGCGGCCCGCGACCGCTTCACCGAAGCGTTCCGGATGGCGCTGCTGGCGATGAACGCCCATCGCCTGCGCACCTTCCTGACCATGCTCGGCATCATCATCGGCATCGCCTCGGTGGTGTCGGTGGTGGCGCTGGGCAACGGCTCGCAGCAGCAGATCCTGCAGAACATCAGCGCGCTGGGCACCAACACCATCGATGTCTACCCCGGCCGTGGCTTCGGTGACATGCGCTCGGCGCGCGTGCAGACGCTGAAGGCCACCGATGCCGATGCGCTGTCGCAGCAGAGCTACGTGGACAGCGCCACGCCCAGCGTGTCGACCTCGGTGACCGCGCGCTACCGCAACCAGTCGGCGACGGCACAGATCAGCGGCGTCGGCGAGCAGTATTTCCGGGTGAAGGGCGTGACCCTGCTCGACGGCAGCTTCTTCGACACCGATGCGATCCGCGGGCTGGCGCAGGTGGGGGTGATCGACGAGAACACGAAGACCCAGTTCTTCCCCGACAGCGACCCGATCGGCCAGGTGATCCTGCTGGGCAACGTGCCGGTGCGCGTGGTCGGCGTGGCCAAGAAGCAGAGCTTCGGCTTCGGTGGCAGCACCAGCCTGGGCGTGTTCGTGCCCTACACCACGGTGATGTCGCGCATGCTGGGGCAGAGCTACGTCTCCAGCATCACCGTGCGCGTCAATGATGAAACACCGATGGATGCCGCGCAGGAGGCCATCACCCGGCTGCTGACCCTGCGCCACGGCACCGAGGATTTCTTCCTCAGCAACAGCGCCGAGATCCGCGAGACCATCGAGCAGACCACGCGCACGATGACCCTGCTGATCGGCGCCATCGCTGCCATCGCCCTGCTGGTCGGCGGCATCGGCGTGATGAACATCATGCTGGTGTCGGTGACCGAACGTACCCGCGAGATCGGCGTGCGCATGGCCGTGGGTGCGCGGCAGAGCGACATCCGCCAGCAGTTCCTGATCGAAGCGGTGCTGGTGTGCCTGATCGGCGGCCTGCTCGGCATCGGCCTGGCCCTGCTGCTGGGCGTGCTGATCGGCCACTTCTCCAGCAATTTCCAGGTGGTGTTCTCCACTGCCTCGATCATCGCCGCGTTTGCCTGCTCGACCCTGATCGGCGTGGCGTTTGGATTCCTGCCGGCACGCAATGCCGCCCAGCTCGACCCGGTGGAGGCCCTGGCCCGCGAATGAAGATGATGACTCGACTGACCTCCCCTGCCCCTTCGCGCCTGCTGCTGGCCGGCGCGGTGCTGCTCGCCCTGTCCGGCTGCGCCTCGGTGGGCCGCTACCCGACCGAAGATCCGGCCGTGGCCGCGACCTATGGCCGAGGCGATGCCACCCTCAACGCGCCGGCCGATGACCCGCGCAGCAGCCTGGACACCCCGGGCCGCGACGTCCGCCAGGACACCTGGTGGACCGGCTTCGGTGACGAGCGCCTGGACCGTCTGGTGGCGCAGGCCCTGGCCGCCAACAGCGACCTTGGTGCCGCCGGCCTGGCCGTGCAGCGCGCCCGCCTGCAGGCCGGCCTGGCCAGCAACGCGCTCTGGCCGCAGCCGTCCTCGTCCGGCGTCAGCGCCAGCGGCAGCCGTCCCACCGACCAGGCCGCCGACTGGAGCCGCGGCTATTCCACCGGCGTGTCGCTGTCGTGGGAGCTGGACCTGTGGGGCCGCCTGCGCACCGCGCGCGACATCGCCCGCTGGGAAGCCCAGGCCAGCGAGGAGGACCGACAGAACACCGCCCTGCTGGTGATCGGCGATACGATCAGCCAGTACTGGACGCTGGCCTACCTCAACCAGTCCATCGCCAGCGGCGAGGCCAACCTGCAGCGCCTGGAGCGCACCCGCGACCTGGTGCAGGCCCGCTTCGACGCCGGTGCCGTCTCGCGGCTGGAAGTGCGCCAGGCCCTGCAGAACCTGGAATCGCAGCGTTCGGCGCAGAGCGCGCTGGAACAGCAGCGGGTGGAAGTGCGCAACGCGTTGACCGTGCTGCTGGATGGCACGCCGTGGCCGCAGCAGGATGAGCCGCAGGATCTGCAGGCCGCCCGCAGCCCGGGCATCGACGAAGGCCTGCCGGCCGACCTGCTGGGCCGCCGCCCCGACCTGCGCGCGGCCGAGCTGCGCCTGCGCAACAGCCTGAAGACCATCAAGGTGACCGCCACCCAGTACTACCCGGCGCTGAGCCTGACCGGCAGCCTCGGTTCGAGCGCGACCTCGCTGGGGGATGTGCTGCGCAACCCGGTGGCCACGCTGGGCGCCGGCCTGTCGCTGCCCTTCCTCAACCTGCAGCGTGCGCAGCTGGACACCGACATCGCCGGTACCGCCTACCAGATTGCCGCGACCAACTTCCGCAAGACGCTGTACACCGCGCTTTCGGAAGTGGACAACGCGCTGTCGGCACGCGAGCAGCTGGCGCGCCAGGTGGCCGCTTCGCAGGCATCGTATGACCAGGCCGTGGAAGTGGAGCGCGCGCAGGAAGTGCGCTACCGGGTCGGGGCCACCGACCTGCGTACCTGGCTGGAAGCACAGCAGACCCGGCGCGATGCCGAGCTGTCGCTGGCGCGCGTGCGGCAGAGCCAGCTGAACAACGACGTGACCCTGTTCAAGGCGCTGGGCGGCAGCGCGGGGTAAGGCGATGCGGGGCTGCGCCCCGCACCCGCTGAAGCAACATCAACGTCAGCATCAAAAGCTGGCTTCCTGTGGGATGGCGGGGTGGGTCCGGTGGCAGGGGGCGCCGTGAACCCATCCATGAAGTGACCCCCTAAAGTTGGACAGTTGGGGGATCAGGCGGCCAGCGCGG
>NZ_JACVTV010000053.1:0-27092 GCF_016624625.1 Stenotrophomonas sp. S41
GATCAAGTCGTTTGTGCACAAACGACTTGATCCCCTCCGTCCCCTTTTTTCGTCCCCTTTTCTATTGGGCGTGGGCTCAGCCCTTGGCCTTGAACGCGATGCGGGCGGCGGCCAGAGTGGCTTCGATCACGGCATCGTCGTGCGCGCTGGACATGAAGCCAGCCTCGTACGCCGACGGCGCCAGGAACACGCCCTGGTCCAGCATCGCGTGGAAGAAGCGGTTGAACGCCGGGATGTCACAGGCGGTGGCCTGCGCATAGGTCTCCACCTTTTCGCTGGTGAAGAACAGGCCGAACATCGCGCCCACGCGGGTGGTGGTCACCGCCACGCCGGCCTCGGCGGCGGCCGCTTCCAGGCCTTCGCACAGGCGCGCGGTACGCGCGGCGAGGTCGTCGTGGAAGCCCGGCTGCGAGACCAGTTCCAGCATCGCCAGGCCAGCGGCCATCGCTACCGGGTTGCCGCTCAGCGTGCCGGCCTGGTAGATCGGGCCGGCCGGGGCGATCTGCTGCATCAGCTCGCGGCGGCCACCGTAGGCGCCCACCGGCATGCCGCCGCCGATGATCTTGCCGAAGGTGCTCAGGTCCGGGGTGATGCCGTAGTGCGCCTGCGCGCCGCCCAGGGCCACGCGGAAGCCGGTCATCACTTCATCGAAGATCAGCAGGGCGCCGTACTGCGTGCACAGCGCGCGCAGGTGCTGCAGGTAGCCGTCGCGCGGCGGGATGCAGTTGGCGTTGCCCACCACCGGTTCGATGATGAGGCCGGCGATGTCGCTGCCCTGCGCATCGAACAGCGCAGTAGCGGCGTCGAAGTCGTTGTAGGGCAGGGTCAGGGTCAGTTCGCTCAGACCGGCCGGCACGCCCGGCGAGGTCGGCACGCCCAGGGTCAACATGCCGCTGCCGGCCTTGACCAGGAACGAGTCGCCGTGGCCGTGGTAGCAGCCTTCGAACTTGACGATGCGGTTGCGGCCGGTGGCGCCACGGGCCAGGCGGATGGCCGACAGCGTGGCCTCGGTGCCCGAGTTGACCATGCGCACCATCTCGCAGGACGGCACCAGGCGGGTGATGGTCTCGGCCATGGTCACTTCGGCCGCGCACGGCGCACCGAAGGACAGGCCATTGTCGATGGCGCGCTTCACCGCCTGGCGCACGGCCGGGTGGTTGTGGCCGACGATCATCGGGCCCCAGGAACCGACGTAGTCGATGTAGCGGTTGCCGTCGACGTCGTACAGGTAGGCGCCATCGGTGCGCTCGACGAAGAACGGCTCGCCGCCGACGGACTTGAACGCGCGCACCGGCGAATTGACGCCGCCCGGCAGCAGCTGCTGGGCGCGGGAGAACAGGGCGTGGGACTGGTCGTGGTTCATGGGGCTTTCCTGGGTGTTACGCGAACTGGGCGAGGAAGGCGCGCTGGGTCGCGACCGGGTCCTGCGCGGCATAGATGCCACTGACCACGGCCACCAGGTCGGCGCCGGCATCGATGATGGGACGGACATTGTCCGGCGTCAGGCCGCCGATCGCCACCCGCGGCACACCCAGTGCGGCGCTTTGCCGCAGCAGGTCGGTGTGGGCGCGGCTGCTGGTGACCTTGGTGGTGGTGGGGTAGAAGGCGCCGAAGGCCACGTAGCTGGCGCCAGCGGCCACGGCCTTTTCGGCGTTGGCCAGCTGGTCGTAGCAGGACGCGCCGATGATGGCGTCCGGGCCGAGCAGGGCGCGCGCGCTGGGGATGTCGCCGTCGGTGCCGCCCAGGTGCACGCCGGCCGCGCCCACGGCCTGGGCCAGTGCCGGGTCGTCGTTGATGATGAGCGGCACGCCGTGGACGGCGCACAGCGCCTGCAGGGCGACGGCCTGTTCCTGGCGCAGCGCGTCGCTGGCGGTCTTGTTGCGGTACTGCAGCCAGGTAGCACCGGCGGCCAGCAGCGGCGCCGTGCGCGCCAGCAGGCGTGCGGTATCGGGTTCATCCGGGGTGATCAGGTAGACGCCGCGGGGCGCCGGGGAAGCAGAAGTCATTGATGGCTACCGGTGAGTGGGCCGCGATGGGACAATGGCGGCCCGTGAATCCAGCCCTGATTATCCGATGAGCGACGCCACCCCCACCACCTTGCGTACCTGGATGTGCGTGGTCTGCGGCTTCATCTACCGCGAAGCGGACGGCCTGCCCGAAGAGGGCATCGCCCCGGGCACGCGCTGGGAGGACATTCCCGAGACCTGGACGTGCCCCGACTGCGGGGTGACCAAGGACGATTTCGAGATGGTCGAGATCGATTGACTCAATGCAGCCGCGGCATCGGCCCGCCGAGGTCGATCAGCTTCTCGCGCAGCCGCTGCGCATCGCTGGCCTCGGGGTTGCGGCGCAGGTACTGGCCCAGGTCGTGGCGGGCGCCGGCCACGTAATCCAGCTGCAGGTAGGCCAGGCCCCGGTCGCGCAGGGCATCGTCCTGTTCCGGGGCCAGCTTCAGCAGGCGGTCGGCACTGCGCGCGGCACGGTCCCACTCGCTGGCTTCGGCATACACGCCGTGCAGGTTGCGCAGCATGCGGATCAGGATCGCGCGGGTCGGCGCCGGGTCGAGGATCTGCGCCAGCACCTGGTCGTCCGGGGCCTGCCCGCCGAGGTGTGACTTGGCGCGCTCGCGCAGTTCGTCCACGTCCAGCGGGCGACCGCCGTTGAACGGGTCCATCACCAGCACGCCGTCGTCCACCGGCAGGCGCACCAGGAAATGGCCGGGGAAGGACACGCCATCCAGCGGAATGCCCAGGCGCCGGGCGACTTCCATCTGCACCAGGGCCAGCGAGATGGGGTTGCCCAGCCGGCGCTCGAACACCTGGTTGAGGTAGCTGTTGCGCGGGTCGTAGTACTCCTGGTGGTCGCCGCTGTAGCCCAGTTCGTCGAACAGGTGGCGGTTGACTGCGGCCATCTTCAGCGGCCAGCGCTCGATGGTGTCCACTTCCGCGCGCAGGTGGTCGACATGGCTCTGCACCAGCGCGTCGTACACGCCAGGCTGCAGGTCGGGGTATTCATCGCGCGCGATCAGCAACGCGGTCGGCAACAGTGGCAGCGCCTCGTCATCGACGTCGGCCAGTGCATCCCAGTCGGGGAGTGTGATCCGGTCCTGCATGGCCACAGACTGGAGGCAATCGCAGGCGGTTTCAAGCGGTGTGGCGTGAAAAGAACCGCGCCATGAAGAAACGGGGTCAGAGCCCTTTCGCGCGCGAAAGGGATCTGACCCCGAGAGATTGCAGCCAACTGTCAGAGGCGGGGCGGTGTGGGCTTGCAGGACCGCAGGCGCCATGGATGGCGCCTACGAGCCCCCATGGATGGGTTTACGGCGTGTCCTGCAAGCCCACACCGCCACGCCATCCCACGGAATGCACGATTTTGACGTTGCCGTTGCCGTTGCCGTTGCCGTTGCCTTTGCCGTTGCCGGCCAGCGGCCGGCACTACCCGCGGGTGCCGGGCGCAGCCCGGCCAAGCCTTATTTCTCGATGCCCGGGCCGAAGGTCAGCGGCGTGCCATCCTTCAGCTTCAGCTTCTCGGCCTGGCCGGCGTTGAGCTCCAGCACGTAACGCGCCGGGCCACCGCTCGGGTAGGGCGGGCACATGTCGCCGGCCGAGCACGGCGGCACGTCGCGCTGCTGGCTGACCAGCTTGCGCTCGCTGTCGAAGTACAGGATGTCCAGCGCGATCTTGGTGTTCTTCATCCAGTACGCCTGCATTTCCTCGCGGTCGTGGATGAAGAGCATGCCGTTGTCGGCCGGCATCTGGTCGCGGAACATCAGCCCGCGGGCGCGGGTTTCATCATTGGTGGCCAGCTCCACCTGGTACCGGGCGCCGTCCAGCTCCACCCAGTGGCGGGCGGCATCGGTGGCGCAGCCGGTCAGGGCCAGCAGGGGGAGGATCAGCAGCGAGCGCAGCGACATGTCAGCGTCCTTCGGGAAATTCAGAGCACGACCGGCGGTTCGCCGCCGACGATCACCACATCGGCCCGACGGCGTGCGAACAGGCCGACGCAGACCACGCCCGGCAGCTGGTTGAGCTCGCGCTCCAGCTTTTCCGGGTCGGTGATCTCCAGGTTGTGGATGTCCAGGATCTGGTTGCCGTTGTCGGTCACCACGCCCTCGCGCCAGGTCGGCTGGCCACCGGTCATGTCGCGGATCTGGCGGGCCACCAGGCTGCGCGCCATCGGGATCACTTCCACCGGCAGCGGGAACCTGCCCAGCACCGGCACCTGCTTGCTCGGGTCGACGATGCAGACGAAGCGCTCGCTGGCCTCGGCGATGATCTTCTCGCGGGTCAGCGCGGCGCCACCGCCCTTGATCAGGCACTTGTTGGCATCGCACTCATCGGCGCCGTCCACGTACAGCGACAGGCTGCCGGCGTGGTTCAGTTCGATCACCTCGATGCCGTGCTGCTTCAGGCGGGCGGTGCTCTGTTCGGAACTGGACACCGCGCCCTTGATGCGGTGCTGGATGCGGGCCAGGGCATCGATGAAATAGGCAACGGTGGAACCGGTGCCGACGCCGACGATCATGCCGTCCTGGACGTATTCGATGGCTTTTTCGGCGGCCAGGCGCTTGGCTTCGGACATGGGAGGACTCTCAGGCAGGGAATCAGGATTTCTTTTCGAGCGACAGCAGCAGTTTCCACTGCGCGGCCGTCACCGGGAACACCGACAGGCGGTTGCCCTTGGCAACCAGCGGGAAGCCCTCGCCGAGTTCGTCGGCGTGCAGCTTGATCTCGTCCAGCGCGATCACCTGCTTCAGCTTGCGCTCGAAGCCCACGTCCACCAGCATCCAGCGCGGGTTTTCGCGCGTGCTCTTGGGGTCGTGGTAATCGGACGTCGGGTCGAACTGGGTGTCGTCCGGGTAGGCCGCGCTGGCCACCGTGGCCAGGCCGACGATGCCCGGCACCTTGGTATTGGAGTGGTAGAACAGGATGCCGTCGCCGACCTGCATGCCGTCGCGCATGAAGTTGCGCGCCTGGTAGTTGCGCACCCCGTTCCAGGGCTCGACCTTCACCTTGGCCAGGTCATCGATGGAAAAAGCGTCCGGTTCGGACTTCATCAGCCAATAGCGCTTGCGGGCGGTCATGCGTTCACGGGGGCAGCGGAGGGGAACAGGGTGCCGTCTTCGGTGCAGATCGCATCCACCGGCACGTCCCACGACGCCACCGGCAAGGACTCGACCTGCTGCACCGCGAACGCAGCACCGACCAGCCAGGGCGGCGCCGGCCGGTCGTGGCGGAAGGCGAAGCTGCGATCATACCAGCCGCCCCCCATGCCCAGCCGCCGGCACTGGCTGTCAAAGCCGACCAGCGGGGTCACCACCAGCGCCATCTGCGCCGGCTCCAGGGTGTCTTCCAGGGCCACGTCCGGTTCGGGAATGCCGTAGCGGTTGCTGGTCAGCGGCTGGCCGGGCCGCCACGGCGCGAAGCGCAGCACCTCGCCGGCCAGCATCGGCAGGCAGTAGGTCAGGCCTTCGGGCAGCTGCAGCTGCCAGCGGTGCAGGGCGATCTCGCCATCCAAGGCCCAGTAGCCGGCCACCGGGCCGGAGCGCGGGGCGAAGGGCAGGGCGAGCAGGGCATCGGCCAGCGTTTCGGCGGCGGCGATGCGCGCGGGCGCGGAAAGATCGCGGCGGCGTTGCCGCAGGTCGTGGCGCAGGGCCTGGCGCGGGTCGGTCATGGCAGCGTGCGGCGGGGGAACAGCCGTCATTGTGCCGGAAAGAACAAGGGCGACGCCCGAAGACGCCGCCCTTGCTGGAATATTGCATTCTCCGCAATGTCGATGCATGCGAAACGACCTTGAACCCGGGGGCTCAAGTGGGAACGCTGGAGAACCATCGGGCTTCCCGCTACAAGGCGGACCTGCACTCCCGGCGCTGTCGCGCTCCCGGTGTCGTTCTTAAGGGACAAGGCGAATGTTTGCACATGCCGTCGAGTACCGCAGAGAACGCGTCGCCATTATAGCCAGCGCGCAGGATCTGGATAGGCCGTTCGTCGGCAACAGTACGTGCCAATTCAGTTATGAAAAGACGCGATGCGCGCGCTCCTCACGTGCTGCTGTCGATCGCGCGGTCCAGCCGCCGGTTCAGATCGGCCAGCGTCTGCTGCAGGGCCACCGCCTGGCGGGCGTTCTCGTCGCGCAGCAGCTGCAGCTCGTGGGCCAGGTTGAGCGCAGCCAGCACGGCCACGCGGTCGACCGCGGCCATCCGGTTGCTGCCACGGATCTCGCGCATACGCGCATCCAGCAGGCGCGCGGCGGCCATCAGGCTGTCGCGTTCATCGCCACCCACGCCCACCGTGTATTCACGATCGAGGATGCGGACACTGACCGGTTCGGCGCTCATGTGTGCTGCTCCAGGGATTTGAGCCGGCTGATCATCGCTTCCACCCGCGAGCGGGCCTGCTCGTTCTTGGCCAGCAGCGTCGAACGCTCGGTCACCAGCTGTTCCTGCTGGTGGCGCAGGCTGCGGTTCTCCTCGGCCAGGCGCTGGTTGCGTTCAAGCAACGCTTCCACGCGGGCGGCGAAGGCCTGCAACTGGGCAAGGGGGTCGGCGGGTTCCATGCCGCACGATAGGCAAGCCGGGCAAGGGCGGTCAAGCGTTGC
The DNA here is from genome assembly GCF_016624625.1 of Stenotrophomonas sp. S41. Classification (NCBI taxonomy): domain Bacteria; kingdom Pseudomonadati; phylum Pseudomonadota; class Gammaproteobacteria; order Lysobacterales; family Lysobacteraceae; genus Stenotrophomonas; species Stenotrophomonas sp. S41. The sequence continues at coordinate 6,598 of NZ_JACVTV010000053.1, forward strand.
CGCAGCAGGGCCGGGCTGCCACGGGGAGGAGCCGGTTGGGTTGCTACACTAGCGGGCTCACGGGCGCGCGCGTGCGCGCCCCGGGTTTCCCTTACGAACGAGCCGCACGATGACCGAACTTCCCTCCGTCGACGACGTTTCCCGCGCCAGCCAGGAACTGGGCCTGGGCGCCACCGCTGCCGAGCTGCACGGCGGCCTGTGCGGCTGGCTGGCCGCCGGCGGCGCCCCCGGCAATGACTGGCCGGCACGCGTGCTGGCCGACGACAACCTGGCCCCGGTGCCTGACGGCAGTGCGCTGGCGCAGCTGCTGGAAGCCACCATCAAGCAGCTGGAAGACCGCGACTTCGCCTTCGAACTGCTGCTGACCGACAACGACGACGTGGCCGCGCAGGCCGACGCGATGTTCGCCTGGACCCGCAGCTTCCTCGGTGGCTTCGGCCTGGGCAGCGGCGGCCGCCGCCCGACCCTGTCCGAAGAGGGCGAGGAAGCGCTGACCGACATGGCGAGCCTGGCCCGTGCCTCCAGCGAGGATTTCGAGGCCGGTGGCGAGGACGACGACGAAGCCCTGTCCGAGATCGAGGAGTTCATCCGCGTGGCGGTGCTGCTGCTGCACGGTGACGTGGTACTGGCCGCGCGCCACCGCCAGCGCCTGAACTGATGGATATCAAGCAGCGCACCGGCATCGCGGCCGGCGAGTACAAGCGTCGCCGCCGCCAGCTGATGGACATGGCCGGCGACGACGCGATCCTGGTGCTGCCGGCCGCATCGGAGAAGGTGCGCAGCCTGGATACCCATTACCCGTACCGGCAGGACTCGGACTTCCAGTACCTGAGCGGCTTCCCGGAACCGGAAGCGGTGCTGGTGCTGATTCCCGGCCGCCGCCATGGCGAGGCCATCCTGTTCTGCCGCGAGCGCGATGCCGAGCGCGAAGCCTGGGACGGCGGTCGCGCCGGCCAGGACGGGGCGGTGGCGCAGTACGGCATGGATGATGCCTACCCGATCGATGACCTGGACGACATCCTGCCGGGCCTGCTGGAAGGGCGTTCGCGCGTCTATTACCACTTCGGCCGCGATGCGGACTTCGACCTGAAGCTGATCGGCTGGGTCAACCGCGTGCGTTCGCAGGTGCGCCACGGCGCGCAGCCGCCGCATGAGTTCCTGGAGCTGGGCCACCTGCTGCATGAGCAGCGCCTGTTCAAATCCGGTGCGGAAGTGGCGCTGATGCACCACGCCGCGCAGATCAGCGTGCGTGCGCACCTGGCCGCGATGCGTGCGGCGAAGGCGGGCATCCACGAGTACGAGCTGCAGGCCGAGCTCGAGCGCGTGTTCCGCGCCAGCGATGCGGTGCCGGCCTACAGCAGCATTGTCGGTGCGGGCCGCAACGGCTGCATCCTGCATTACCGCGACAACAACGCGCGTTCGCGCGATGGCGAGCTGGTGTTGATCGATGCCGGTGCCGAGTACCGCGGCTACGCCAGCGACATCACCCGCACGTTCCCGGTGAATGGTCGCTTCAGTGCCGAGCAGCGCGCGCTGCACGACCTGGTGGGCGAGGCGCAGGCGGCAGCGCTTGCGCAGGCGAAGCCGGGCGTGGCCTACGAGACCGGTCACCTGGCGGCAGTGCAGACGCTTACCGAAGGTCTGCTGCGGCTGGGCCTGCTGAAGGGCACGCTGGAAAAGAACCTGGCCGAGGGCCTGTACCAGCGCTTCTACCGGCACAAGACCGGTCACTGGATCGGCCTGGACGTGCACGACGTGGGCGATTACCGCCTGGCCGGCGATTCGCGCCTGCTGGAGCCGGGGATGGCCTTCACCATCGAGCCGGGTCTGTACATCGGCGCGGATGACACGACGGTGGAACCGCGCTGGCGCGGGATCGGCATCCGTACCGAGGATGACGTGCTGATCACCGATGACGGCCATCGCGTGCTGACCGAAGGGCTGGCGCGGAGTGCGGACGAGATTGAAGCGGTGATGGCGGGTTGAGGGGTTTGGGCGGCAGGGCTTGCAGCCCTGCACCTGCTGCAATCAACGTCAACGTCAAAGGCCTGCATTCCGTGGGATGGCGGGGCACTATGGGTTTGCGGGGACGCCGTAAACCCCCCTCCGGGGTCCGGCCCAGCCGCTGGCGGCTGTGCGTTCGGGCGCTCGCGAAGCAGTGCTTCGCAAGCAAAGCGCCCTCACCCATGGGGGCTTGGTCGCCGCTTGCTCGTGTGCGCTGTCGTGCGCACACGGCAAGACCGGGGTTGGGCGTCCTGCCCAACCCGCCCGAGGCATGCCTCGGGCCCATGCGGCTCACACCCCGCAAACCCACAGTGCCCCGCCTTCGACAGTTGGCCGGCGGCTGTTGGAACCTGCTGTTGGTGGGTGCCGACCGTTGGTCGGCACATCTGTCGGACATCGAATGAATCATCCACGCGTGGCGTGGATCTACCGGCGCGCGCGGCTGTTGGTGGGTGCCGACCTTGGTCGACACGATTTTTCTGTCAGATATCGCATGAATCATCCACGCATGGCGTGGATCTACTGGTACGAGCGGTTGTTGGTGGGTGCCGACCGTTGGTCGGCACATCTGTCGGACATCGAATGAATCATCCACGCGTGGCGTGGATCTACTGGTAGGTGTCGACCTTGGTCGACACAGAGCGAGCGCAGCGAGCGATCCGCTTTTGGTTTTCTTTTTCTTTTCCGTGGCTGGCCGGCGCACGGAAATTGTCCGTGGCCGGGCGGATGGGTTGCGCAGGGGCGTGAGCCGCATGGATGCGGCGACCGAGCTTACATGGACGTACTTGCAGCGTCCCCTGCGCAGCCCATCCGCCCGGCCAGGCGTCAGTAATCCCGCCGCACCCTGCGCCCAGCCACGAGGGGCTCAGCCGTTGGCTGCCGCAAACTCCGGACGCGTCAGGTTGTCCGCCTCGCCATCCGTACACAGCACTTCGTCTTCAATGCGGATGCCGCCATACGGGCGGAAGAAGTCCACGCGGTCCCAGTTCACCGCATCGCCATGGCCGGCAGCCTTCACTTCGTCCAGCAGCATGTCGATGAAGTACAGGCCCGGTTCGATGGTCACCACCATGCCCGGTTCCAGCACGCGGGTCAGGCGCAGGTAGGGATGGCCGGTCGGGCGCTCGATGCGGCCGCCTTCCTCACTGGCCGCGAAACCGGCCACGTCGTGCACCTGCAGGCCGATCAGGTGGCCGATGCCGTGCGGGAAGAACGCGGCGCTGACGCCGGTTTCCAGCGCGGTCTGCGGCGAGGCCTTGATGACGCCGAAGTCCTTCAGCACGCCCATCAGCGAAAGATGCGCATCGACGTGCAGCTGCTTGTAGTCGAAACCGGCACGCACCGCCGCGCACATCTGCTGCTGGGCGGCATCCACGGCTTCGATCATCGCGGCGAATTCGTCATGTCCCTTGGCCGCGTAGGTACGGGTGATGTCGCTGGCGTAGCCATGCGCGCTGGCGCCGGCATCGATCAGGAAGCTGCGCAGCGGCTGCGGTGCGGTGCGGCCCAGTTCGGTGTAGTGCAGCACTGCGGCGTGTTCGTTCAGTGCAACGATGTTGCCGTACGGCAGCTCGTTGGCATCCTGGCCCACGGCCTGGCAGTAGGCCATGTGGATGTTGAACTCATCGGCGCCATTGCGGAACGCCGCCTCGGCGGCACGATGGCCGCGCACGCCCAGCACCTGCGCCTGGCGCATCAGTGCGATTTCATACGGCGTCTTGTAGGCGCGGTGCCATTCCAGGTAATTCACCACCGGCGCCGGGTTGTTCGGCACGTAGGCACCCAGCGCGCTCTGCGGCTCGCCCAGGATGGCGCAGCGCGACGGGTCAGCCGGCAGCAGGGCCAGCGCCTCTTCCGGCTTGCGGATGATGTGGATGTCGAAGTGCTCCACCCACCAGCCGCTGGGGGCGTCCGGCACCACGTGCCAGTAATCGAACGGCTGGTGGAAGATCACCGCCGGACGCTTGCCCGGGGTGAACACCACCCAGCTGTTGGGCACGCGGGTGAGCGGCAGCCACGCCTTGAACTGCGGGTTCACTGCGTACGGGTAATCGCGATCGTCGAACATCTGGTAGTGCAGGGTGCCGCTGGGCACGACCAGGTGGTCGAAGCCGCCGCGGGCCAGCGCCTGTTCGGCGCGTCGGCACAGCACGGCCAGGTGGTCGGAATACAGGGCGCCAGGGTCTTGCTGGATCATTGCGGTGGCTCGACACGGAAAACGGCCCTAGATTCTGCCGCATACCGCAAAAAACCGCTGTGCAGGAACCGGCACTCAGCCTGTCGAAACCGGCGCCTCGTCGCTGTCCTCGCCGATCCAGGCACGCAGCAGCTGCCGATGTTCGCGCGACAGGGTGAGGAAACGGAAGCCGGCCCAGCTCTGCCCCGGGGCATGCGCCGGCTCGCTCCACAGCAGGTGCACGCCCACATCGATGGCCGCGCTGCGGCCGTCGCCCAGCGGCAGCGGGAAGCGCAGCTGGTACAGCGCGTCGTCGCGCAGCGGTTGGCTGGCCAGCATCAGCATGCCGGTTTCGGAAACATTGCCCAGCCGGCCGACCACGCTGTCGCGCATCTGGTCGGTGACCGGGACCAGGTCGGACACCTGGCGGCGCGGTGCGCGGCGGGTGTCCTGCGGCGGTAGCTGGCTCATGCGTCAGGCTCCTGGCGGCGACGACCGGCCAACGCGCGCAGGGCAGACAGGCTGGCCTGCCAGGCACGGTCGACCAGGCGGCCTTTTTCTTCGGTAACCAGCTGCGCCCGGCCGGCGGCCATCTGCCGGGCCAGCGTATCCAGGTCGGTCTCGCTGCTCTTCTGCCCGCGCGGATTGACGAACAGCACGTGGCCGGTCAGCAGGCTGTACCAGGACAGGCGCTGGCGGCGCACGCTGCCGTCCTCGTCGGCGAGATCGAACCAGCTGCCGAAGGGCAGGTTGGTCAGCTGTTCATGGCAGGCCTGCTCGGCCGCGCTGCGCGGTGCGGCGTCGTGGGTGCGGGTGCTGCCCGCCGCATGCTCGCCCAGGCGCGCGCGCGCCTTCAGGCGTGCGCTGAGTTCGGTGCGCGAGGTGTGCTCGTCCTCGCCGCCGGGTGTGGCCAGGCGGCGGGCGACTGCCGAGGCTTCCTCGGGGTGGTAGCCGACCTGCAGCAGGGCCGCTTCCACTTCCGCGGCCAGTGGCGCGTCGGGCACGCTGTCGGCCCCGGCGGGCGCGGCGGTGACCGCGGCAATGCGTTCGGTCTGCTGCAGGCGTTCCTGCCACTGCGCCGAGTCATCGCCATGGCGCAGGCGGGTCAGGGTCAGCGCGTCGGCCCAGGCCTCGCGCAGCAGGGTCTGCACGAAGCGCGGCGGCTCCTGTGCCTGGCATTGCTGGTCGATCTGCGCGCTGGCTTCGCGGCGGGCCAGGGCCAACCGCTCCTTGCCGCGCGCTGCTTCCACGTGGCGGCGTTCGGCTAGCTCGGCGCGGTGCGCGGCGGCGCGCTGGTGCTGCTGGATTTCTTCATTGGCCGCAGCGAACGCTTCGGGCGTACGCGCGTCCTGGCCCAGCAGGCCCTGCACGCTCTGCGCCAGGCGCTGCATCAGCTGCGGGTCCACGTCATCGTCGCCCAGCCAGTTGGCACCGGCTTCGGCGATGGTGTTGAGCAGTTCGCGCGCGGGGTGTTCGTCGCGCACGAAGAAGGCGGGGTCGGCCATCGCCGCGCGCGCCAGCGGCACCTGCAGGCGGGCCAGCAGGGCGGCCGGCACGGGGTCGGGGCGCTGCTGCTGCTGGACCTGCTGCAGCAGCAGGCGCAGCAGGTCGAGGTGGTCGCGATCGTGGCTGGCCAGCTGGGCCTGCGCGCCGTGCTCGCTGCGCAGCTGCGCGGTCACGGCAGTCTGCAGGTCGGTGATGCTGGTGGCGGCGCCGGCCTGGGCCTGCAGGCGCGCCAGCACCGCATCCACCAGGCCACTGGGCACCGAGGGCGGTTCGATGGCCATCGGCGCGGCGTGCCGGGCCTGCTGCAGCAGGTCGTGCAGCAGGTTGGCCGGGGGCGTGGTCAGTTCCGGGTTGGCTGCACCCGGCGGGACGGTGTCGGCGAAGGCGTTCTGCATCAGCGCCGACCACGAGCCCGCGCGGCCGGTGCTGCCCCAGCCGGTCAACGGCTCGGCCGAACGCGGTGCAGGCTGCGTCGCGCGGCCACCGCCGACGGACTGGGTGATGATGCGGCGGGTGCTGGACGAGCGCGCCAGGTACGGGGTGTAGACCAGGCCCGGCAGCACGCCGTGCTGGGCCAGCAGGTTGTTGGCGCGCTCCAGGACATCGCCGAGGCGTTCCAGCAGCTGGCGTTCGAAGCTGCGATAGAGCGCCAGCTGCAGTTCCGCGCTCAGCCCATCCTGTTCGGCCAGGCGCCGCACCAGGGTGCACAGCGCCTGCGGCGCCAGCGGCAGGGTGTCGTTGTCGAACGCCGGGGCGGCGGCCAGCACCGCAAGGCGCTGGCCGAGCAGGTTCAGGGCATTGCCCGAACGCTGGTTTTCCCGGCGCACCATTTCGGTCAGCACCAGGTTGCGGTCCACTTCGTGGTCATCCACCAGCGACAGGCCCAGCAGGCCCGGCGGGCGTGCGGGCGTGGTCGGCGGCGCGGTGTCCTGCGGCGCACGCAGCTGCACCAGGCTGTCGGCCAGCGCATCGAGCATGCGGTCGCAGAAGGTGCCGGCAAACGCGTGCAGCTGGCCACGCTGTGCCAGCAGCTCCGCCTGCATCTGCGGATTGCGTGCATGGTCGGCATCGTGCAGCAACGCCTGTTCGGCCGCTTCCACGGTAAGGATGAGCGGCGCGGTCAGCACATGGCGGCACAGCACCAGCAGTTCACCCAGCAGCTCGCGCACGCGGGGGGGCAGGTCTGCGGCGGCCAGGCGCGCGCTGTCAGGGGTGGCAAAGGGGAAAGCGGCAGACATCGGGTGCAGTTCCGGGATTCCCGCGAATCGACATGGGAATCTACCGTGTCGGCAGCCGCGGGCGCTACTTGAGGAATTTCTGCGGTGGGCACCCGTTCAAACGCAGCGAAGGGCGGCCAGCGGCCGCATCCGCCAGGCATGGCCCGGCGCTACCGCATGCTTGCCCGTCAGGTAGCGCCGGGCCATGCCCGGCGGCTGTGCCGCAGGAAGATCATTCCTCCAGGAACAGGCTGACCACATCGTTGGTGAAGCGGCGGCCCAGTTCGGTCGGCTGCACGTGGTCGCCGCTCACCTCCAGCCAGCCGCGCTGCACGGCTTCGGCCAGCGGTGCGTCCAGCACGCTGCGCGACAGGCCGGTGCGCGATTCGAAGTCGCGCAGGCCGAAGCCCTCGTGCAGGCGCAGCAGGTTCAGCATGTACTCGAAGGGCAGGCGGTCGGCGGCGATCACTTCGTCGCCCCCGAACGAGGCCGGGCTGCCGGCGCTGTCCATGTAGGCCTGCGGGTGCTTGAGCTTCCAGCGCCGCAGCACGTGTTCCTCGGCACCGGAGCTGATCTTGCCGTGCGCGCCGGCGCCGATGCCCAGGTAATCGCCGAAGCGCCAGTAGTTCAGGTTGTGCGCGCTCTGCCGGCCGGGGCGGGCATAGGCACTCACTTCGTACTGGCCGAAACCGGCCTGCGCCAGCAGCGCCTGGCAGTGCTCCTGCATGTCCCAGGCGTTGTCCTCGTCGGGGATGCCCTGCGGCGGCCGCGCGAAGAACACGGTGTTCGGTTCCAGGGTCAGCTGGTAGTGCGAGATGTGTGCCGGCTGCAGCGCGAAGGCGCGTTCCAGGTCGGCCTCGGCACCGGCCAGGGTCTGTTCCGGCAGCGCGTACATCAGGTCGATGTTGAAATTGTCGTAGCCCGCGTCCTGCGCCATCTTCACCGCGCGCTCGGCTTCGCCACTGTCGTGGATGCGGCCCAGGCGCTTCAGTGCGGCATCGTCGAAGCTCTGGATGCCGAAGCTGAGGCGGTTCACGCCGGCCGCGCGGTAGCGGTCGAAGCGACCGTGCTCGGCGGTGCCCGGGTTGGTTTCCAGGGTGATCTCGGCATTGGGCGCAAAGCGCAGGCGCGCGCTGGCCTGCTGCAGGAAGCGGTCGATCGCTTCTGGCGGGAACAGGCTGGGCGTACCACCACCGAAGAACACGCTGTGCACCACCCGGCCCCAGACCAGCGGCAGGTCCTGGTCGAGGTCGCGCAGCAGGGCATCGATGTAGGCCTCGAACGGCAGCTCGCCCTTGGCCTGGTGCGAGTTGAAATCGCAGTACGGGCATTTGCGCACGCACCACGGCAGGTGCACGTACAGCGACAGCGGCGGCGGCACCAGGCGCGGCGCGGTGTCGTGTGCGTGGTCGGCGGAGCAGGCTTCGCCGGGCAGGTGGTTGCAGTGGTCGTGGTCGTGCGGCATGGGTTTCATCGGTAGTGCCGGCCGCTGGCCGGCTTCCCTGGGGTAATCAGTTGGGCATCAGAGCCAGCGGGCCAGCTGCTGCTTGAGCTGCTGCAGGGCGGTGGCGCGGTGGCTGATGGCGTTCTTCAGCGCCGGCTCCATCTCCGCGGCGGTCAGGCCGTGGGTGGTATCGAGGAACACCGGGTTGTAGCCGAAGCCATTGGTGCCGCGCAGTTCGCGGATGATCTGGCCTTCCCAGCGACCTTCGCAGATCAGCGGCTGCGGGTCGGTGGCATGGCGCAGCAGCACGATGACCGCATAGAAGCGGGCGGTGCGCTGGCCATCGGGAATGTCGGCCATCGCCTCCAGCAGCTTGGCGTTGTTGGCCGCGGCATTGGTCGGGTGGCCGGCGTAGCGCGCGCTGTACAGGCCGGGCGCGCCGCCGAGGGCATCGACGATCAGGCCCGAATCATCGGCCAGTGCCGGCAGGCCGGTCGCTTCGCAGGCCGCGCGTGCCTTCAGCAGCGCGTTCTCGACGAAGGTCAGGCCGGTCTCCTCCACGTCACCCAGGCCCAGTTCGGCGGCCGAGGTGATCTGCAGCGGCAGGTCGGCGAGGATCTCCTGCATTTCCACCAGTTTGCCGGCGTTGTGGCTGGCAAGCACGAGCGTCTTCATCAGCGGGGCTCCAACAGGTCCCAGGTGTTGCCGTACAGATCGCGGAACACCGCGACGGTGGCATAGGCTTCTTCGCGCGGCGCTTCCAGGAATTCGACGCCGGCGGCGACCATCGCCGCGTGGTCGCGGTGGAAGTCATCGGTGTTGAGGAAGAAGCCGACGCGGCCACCGGTCTGGTTGCCGATGCGGCTGCGCTGTTCCTCGTTGCTGGCGCGGGCCAGCAGCAGGGCGGCCGCGCTGCCGTCGGTCGGCCCGACCACCACCCAGCGCTTGCTGCCCTGGTCGATGTCGTCCAACAGGGCAAAGCCGAGCTTGCCGGTGTACCAGGCAATGGCTTCGTCGTAGTCGGCCACCACCAGGGTGGTCAGGGCGATGCGGCGGTTCATGCCGACAGCGCCGCCTGCTGTGCGGCCAGCAGCTCGCCCACGCCCTTTTCGGCCAGGCCCAGCAGCGCGTCCAGTTCATCGCGGCGGAAGGCGTGGCCTTCGGCGGTGCCCTGCAGCTCGATGAAGCCGCCACCGTCGTTCATCACCACGTTCATGTCGGTGTCGCAGTCGCTGTCTTCGGCGTAGTCCAGGTCCAGCACCGGGGTGCCGCGGTACACGCCCACCGAAACGGCCGCCACGGCGCCGAGGATCGGGTTGCGCTTGATTTCGCCACGCTTCATCAGCACGTTCACCGCATCGACCAGGGCCACGTAGGCGCCGGTGATGGCGGCGGTGCGGGTGCCGCCGTCGGCCTGCAGTACGTCGCAGTCCAGGGTGATGGTGCGTTCCCCCAGGGCGTTGCGGTCCACGCAGGCGCGCAGGCTGCGGCCGATCAGGCGCTGGATTTCCAGGGTGCGGCCGCCCTGCTTGCCACGCGCCGCTTCACGGTCGCTGCGGGTGTGGGTGGCGCGCGGCAGCATGCCGTATTCGGCGGTCACCCAGCCTTCGCCCTTGCCACGCAGGAAGCCCGGCACGCGGTTTTCCACGCTGGCGGTGCACAGCACGCGGGTTTCACCGAAGCACACCAGCACCGAACCCTCGGCATGGCGGGTGAAGCCGCGTTGGATGACGACCGGGCGGAGCTGGTCGGGCTGGCGGCCACTGGGGCGGGAATCGGACATGGTGCGGGTTCCGTAAGGGCATGGGAGTACGCCGCCATGCCCGCGACCTTGACGGGGCGGGCAGGGGGGCTCAGGTGAGGGCGCTAGGGTACCATTCCCCCTTTGCACGCACCGGACACATTCCATGATTCGAAGCATGACCGCCTATGCCGGCGGCGAGCGCGTCACCCCGTGGGGCACGCTGGGCTGCGAGCTGCGCTCGGTCAACCACCGGTTCCTGGAAGTGGGCACCCGCCTGCCCGAGGAACTGCGTGCGCTTGAACCGCAGCTGCGCGAGCGCATCGCCGCCCGCCTGAGCCGCGGCAAGCTGGACCTGGTCATGCGCCTGCGCGCGCCGGAAGGTGCCGCCAGCCTGCAGGTGAACGAAGCGCTGCTGGGCCAACTGGGCCAGCTCGCGCACCGCCTGACCTCCGATTTCCCCAACCTGCAGGTCAGCTTCACCGAGCTGCTGCAGCTGCCGGGCGTGACCCAGGGCGAGGCCACCGACGCAGCGGCCCTGCAGGCCGAGGCGCTGTCGCTGCTGGACCAGGCGCTGGACGGCTTCGTCGCCGCCCGTGAACGCGAAGGCGACAAGCTGGCCGCCGCCATTGCCGAGCGCGTGGACGGCATCGAGCGCATTGCCAACGACGTCCGCGCGCTGATCCCGGCCATTCGCGACGGACAGCGCGCCAAGCTGGCCGCCCGCCTGGCCGACCTGCCGCACCCGGTCGACCCCGGCCGTGCCGAGCAGGAACTGGTGATGTGGCTGCAGAAGCTGGACGTGGACGAGGAGCTGGACCGCCTGGGCAGCCACATCGTCGAGATCCGCCGCGTGCTGAAGCAGCGCGAGCCGGTCGGCCGCCGCCTGGACTTCCTGCTGCAGGAGTTCAACCGCGAAGCCAACACGCTGGGCTCGAAGTCGGTGGACAGCCGCACGTCCAATGCCGCGGTGGAGCTGAAGGTGCTGATCGACCAGATCCGCGAGCAGGTGCAGAACATCGAGTGATGTGCAGCGGGGCGCCTTCGGGCGCCCTTGTTCATTGGGTTTGCTGGAGGCGGGTACGCATGGACGACGCGAACGATCCCCATCTGGCGATGCGCGCCACCGTGGACCTGCTGGATGAGGTTCTGGACGTCGCCGGCCTGGAAAATGACGCAGGCGCCCAGGCGGCGCTGGCCATGGCCTTCTGCGACCGGCTGGGGGACCGTCTGGATGCCGATCAACGCGCGGCGGTCGACGCGGCGCGCTGCTATTGGAGTCAGCAGGACAGGACAGGGCGACACCGGTGGCACGCCGTCTATGCGTCCCGGCTCGTTCAGCAGCGGCACGTCCTCAGCCCTGTTGACCGGCTGGTCTGGGGCAGCCTGGTCGACAACACCGGGCTCACCGGATACATGGGCGAGTATCTGGTGCTGGAAGCGCTTGATGCCGGCCTGGGGCTGGATGACGTCGAAGCGGTGTTGTGCGGCTCGGTTCCGGGCTTTGCGGCGGCGAGGGTGCAAAAGCCCTGCTGAGGGTGGGCGCATTGTCGGGACGGAACGAACGCAGTTGTGACAAAACCTATGATAGATTCCAGTTCTGTTTGAGGATTTGTCACATTCTGACGATGCAGACCTCTCAAAATGCCAAGCTCAACCGCCTGCTCGGCACGCGCAGCATGATGCGCGCCCATGAGCTGCGTGATGCCGGTATCAGTGCACAGACGATTGCCCGCGCCGTTCAGAGTGGTGAAATCGAACGTATCTCGCGTGGTCTCTATCAGAAGCGTGATTCAGAAGTCGAAGAGAATCAGATGCTTGCCGAAGCCAGTATGCGCGTCCCCAAGGGAGTGATCGCCATGGTGTCGGCGCTCGCCTTCCACGGGCTGACCGATCAGATGCCACGACGCATCTGGATGGCCATCGGCAAGAGCGACTGGGCGCCCGTGCAGTCCTACCCCCCGCTGCGCATCGTCCGTTTCACGGAGCTGTATCTGCGAACGGGAGTCGAGCAGCATGCGATCGCCGGGCTCAATGTTTCGATCTATTCGATCCCAAAGACGCTCGCCGACCTCTTCCGGAATCCCCGGCTGATCGACCGATCCGTCGCCGTAGAGGGGCTACGCGCTGCACTCCAGCAACGGCGGGTAACGCCATCCGCAATCGCCGAGGCCGCGAAGGCTGGGGGGGCCTGGAAGGTCATGCAACCCTATATTGAGGCGCTCACCTCCAATGGATAGAAGACCGTCCAACCTGGCGAAGTCGGTCAAGGATCGGCTGCTTGCCATCGCTCGCAGAGAGGGGCGCATCTTCGATGTTGTCCTGGTGAATTTCGCGCTTGAACGGCTGCTCTACAGGTTGTCGATCTCGGCGCACAAGGACCGCTTTGTCCTGAAAGGCGGCATGCTGGTCACTGTCTGGGTGGCCGACGGAAACCGGGTGACCCGAGATGCCGATTTCCTCGGTCACGGGGATTCCGATCCAGCCCGTTTGATTGCTGATTTCGCAGAAATCATGGCGGTCGAGGGTGAAGATGGTCTCGCCTACGATACTGGCGCGCTTACCGCGACGGTTATCAGGGAAGAGATGGAATATGGCGGTGTTCGCCTCAAGACCTTCGCCTATCTTGAAAAGACGCGCATCCCCGTAACCATCGACATCGGTTTCGGCGACGCAATGGCGGATCCGACCTGGCGCATTGACTATCCAACCTTGCTGGATCTTCCCGCTCCCCACATCCGTTCCTATCCGCCTGCCACAGTCGTGGCTGAAAAATTCCAGGCGATGGTGGCGCTGGGTGTCCTGAACGGCCGCATGAAGGACTACTACGATCTGTGGGCAGTGCCACAGGCCATCGAGATATCCGCTGAAGATCTCGACGCGGCTATTGCCGCAACGTTCGAGCGACGGCAGACGGCTGTCCCGAAAGATCGCCCCCCGGGTCTCTCGGCCGAGATGTTCGGCGACGAAGGGAAGCAGCGGCAATGGCGCGCCTACGCGGCATCGCTCGACCTGGAGGGCGTTTCACTGGAAGTGATCATCGGAAGGGTGTGGGAGCTGGTCGGCCCCTCATGCGCGCGGATCACAGCCAGGAAGGGGCAGGGAGGGTGATGGCCGTCTGGACTGGGTTGCGGCCACGCGCTGCGCCCCAGGCAGCCATTCCAGGCCGCTCTGTTAAAGTTGCGTGCCCGCACCCCGGGGAGCCATCTGCCGGGCCTGGTTCCAGGATGTTCCGCGCAGCTCCCGCCGTGCTGGCGCGATCCTCCGCGCCGGTTCTGGAACATCGAGGATAAATTTTGCGAAATCAACAACTTGGGTTCCGCGCATGAGCGCTCCGTCCACCCCGTCGGCCGCCGTTGCGCGCGGCACGCTGTACATCGTTGCCGCCCCTTCGGGTGCCGGCAAGAGCAGCATCGTCAACGCCACCCTGGCGCGTGACCCGCAGATCGCCCTGTCCATTTCCTTCACCTCGCGCGCCATGCGCCCGGGTGAGGTGAACGGCGAGCACTACCACTTCGTCAGCGCCGAGACGTTCGAGGAAATGATCGCCGACGGCGATTTCTTCGAGCATGCCTGGGTGCATGGCGACTGGAAGGGCACCGCCCGCCAGTCGGTGGAACCGCAGCTGGCCGCCGGCCAGGACGTGCTGCTGGAAATCGACTGGCAGGGTGCGCAGCAGGTGCGCCAGCTGGTGCCGGGCACGGTGACGGTGTTCATCCTGCCGCCGTCCAAGCAGGCCCTGCAGGACCGCATGCGCAAGCGCGGGCAGGACAGCGAGGCGGTCATCGCCCAGCGCCTGGGCGCCGCCCGCGATGAAATGCTGCACTTCAACGAGTTCGACTACGTCATCGTCAACGAGGTGTTCGACACCGCCGTGGACGAGCTGTGCGCCATCTTCACCGCCAGCCGCCTGCGCCGGGAGGCCCAGAAGGTCCGCCACGCCGGCCTTATCCAGGCCCTGCTGACCCCCGATGCGGGTGCAACTGACTGATTCCAAAAGAATCGGGTGGGGGTTGGCTTGATTTTGTCCAGCCCCTGCCAGTACACTCCGTCCCCTTTCCCTCATTCGACTGAGCGGCCGACCGGTCGCCGGGAGCCCGTATGGCCCGCATCACCGTAGAAGATTGCCTGGAAGTCGTTAACAACCGTTTCGACCTGGTCATGATGGCCTCCAAGCGTGCCCGTCAGCTCGCCAATGGCGTGCAGGCCACCCTGGACAACGACACCGAAGACAAGCCGACCGTGCTGGCACTGCGCGAAATCGCCGCCCGCAAGATCGACAACGCGCTGATCGACGAAGTCGAGAAGGCCGAGCGCGAGCGTGCCGAGCGTGAAGCGCTGGAGTGGGCCGCCGCTGAAGTGGTCGCCGACGAAGACATGTCCAAGAACGACGATTGATCGCATCGATCAATGCCGTTGCTTGACCGCTGAACAGCCCGCCCCGTGCGGGCTGTTTCGCATTCAGGGTTTGCCGTAATCGGCGCGCTGGCATAGGCTTCTGGCATGAACCCAGGCCCCACTGCCAAGGTAGCCGCGCCCACCGCCGCGGCCGTACCTGATTACGTCCTCCAGCTCGAACGCGCCGCCCATTACCTGCCGCCGGAACAGCTGCCGCTGCTGCGCCGTGCCTGGGAAGTCGGTGCGTCGGCGCATGCTGGGCAGACGCGCAAGTCGGGCGAGCCCTACATCACCCATCCGGTGGCCGTGGCCCAGGTGCTGGCCGAGCTGGGGCTGGATGTGGAGGCGCTGATCGCCGCCATCCTGCACGACACCATCGAAGACACGCCGCTGACCCGCGAAGAGCTGGCCTCCGAGTTCGGTGAAGCCGTGGCCGAGCTGGTCGATGGCGTGACCAAGCTGGACAAGCTGAAGTTCCGCGACCGCCAGGAAGCGGCCGCCGAGAGCTTCCGCAAGATGCTGCTGGCGATGTCGCGCGACCTGCGCGTGATCATGATCAAGCTCGCCGACCGCCTGCACAACATGCGTACGCTGGGCGCGCAGAGCCGCGAAGCGCGCGGCCGCATCGCCCGCGAAACGCTGGAGATCTACGCGCCCATCGCCCAGCGCCTGGGCATGAGCCTGGTCAAGAGCGAGCTGCAGAACCTTGGCTTCAAGGCGCTGTACCCGTGGCGCCACGCCATCATCGAAAAACACATCCGCAGCCAGCCGGTGGTACGCCGCGAGGCGATGGCGCAGGTGGAAGTGCAGCTGTCGCAGCGGCTGGCGAAGGAAGGCATCGAGCACCGCCTGGTCAGCCGCATCAAGACCCCGTGGAGCATCTACAACAAGATGCGCGACGAGAACAAATCCTTCGACCAGGTGATGGATGTGTTCGGTTTCCGCCTGGTCGTGCGCAGCGTGCCCAGCTGCTACCACGCGCTGGGTTCGGTGCACGCCACCTTCAAACCGCTGGATGGCCGCTTCCGCGATTTCATCGCGATTCCCAAGGCCAACGGTTACCAGTCGCTGCATACCGTGCTGTTCGGGCCCTACGGTTCGCCCATCGAGGTGCAGATCCGCACCGAGGAAATGGACCTGATCGCCGAACGCGGCGTGGCCGCGCACTGGACCTACAAGTTCGGTGGCGATTCGCCCAACAGCGCGCAGAGCCGAGCCCACGCCTGGATCGTTGAACTGATCGATTCGCAGCGCGCCGCCGGTTCCTCGCTGGAATTCCTCGACAACGTGAAGGTCGACCTGTTCCCGGACGAGGTCTACCTGTTCACGCCGAAGGGCAAGATCCTGGCCCTGCCGCGCAACTCGACCGCGCTCGATTTCGCCTACGCGGTGCATACCGACGTCGGCAACATGGCCGTGGCCTCGCGCGTGGACAAGAAGCTGGTGCCGCTGCGTACCAAGCTGGTGTCCGGGCAGTCGGTGGAAATCATCACCGCGCGTTCGGCGACGCCCAAGCCGCAGTGGCTGGAATTCGTGGTCACCAGCAAGGCGCGCACCGCCATCCGCCACCAGCTCAAGCAGCTGGAGCACGAAGACGCCGTGCAGCTGGGCCACCGCATGCTGGACCGCGCGCTGGAAGCGATGGATTCCTCGCTGGAACGCCTGCCCAAGGGCCGCCTCGATGCGTTCCTGGCCGAACACCGTTTCCCGCGTCTGGAGGCCCTGCTGGCCGAAGTGGCGCTGGGCAACTGGATGCCGACCCAGGCCGCGCAGGCGCTGATGGCCTATGCCGAGCTGCGCGGCGGCGCGCATTCGCGCCACCACTCGCAGGAAAAGATCCTCATCAACGGCAGCGAGCGTGGCGTGGTCACCTTCGCCGGCTGCTGCCAGCCGATTCCCGGCGACGAGATCATGGGTTACCACACCGCTGGCAAGGGCATCGTGGTGCACCGCGTGGATTGCCCGAACCTGGCCGAACTGCGCAAGTCGCCCGAGCGCTGGGTGCCGATCGGCTGGGACACCACCGTGTCCGGCGACTACAACACCGCGCTGGTGGTGGAAGTGGAGAACGGTACCGGCGTGCTGGCGCAGCTGGCTGCGGCCATCGCGCAGAGCCACTCCAACATCGAGCGCGTGGATTACCTGGACCGCGACTTCAACGCCGCCGTGCTGGCGTTCAACATCCAGGTGCGCGACCGCAACCACCTGGCCGAAGTCATGCGCCGCCTGCGCCGCCTGTCGGTGGTGCAGTCGGTCCGCCGCCAATAACGCACGGGGTCGGATCCCTCTCCAGCGGAGAGGGCTCTGACCCCATCGCGTGACATGAACCACACGCACGGGGTCAGAGCCGTTTCCCGCCGGGAAACGGATCCGACCCCAGCCGCATCACGCCACCTGTTCGCGCCAGTAGGCATGCAGCGCCGCGATATCTCCGGCGGTCAGCAGCGGCATCGCCGCCTGAATGTGCGCCAGCGGCCACGCCCACCACGCCATTTCCAGCAGCCGTGCGATGTCCTCCGCTTCGAACCGGCTGCGCAGCACTTTGGCTGGGTTGCCACCCACGATCGCGTAGGGCGCCACGTCGCGGGTCACCAGCGCCCGGCTGCCGATCACGGCACCATCGCCAATGCGCACCCCCGGCAGGATCATCGCCTCGGCGCCGATCCACACGTCATTGCCGATGACCGTGTCACCGGCCGGGCTGAAGGCGTCGTTGGCCGCAGCAAAGGCCGGCTCTTCCTGCATGTAGAAGAACGGGAATGTCGATGCCCAATCGTGCCGGTGGCCCTGGTTGCCGGCCATGATGAAACTGGCGCCGCTGCCGATCGAGCAGAAGCTGCCGATGATCAGCTTGTCCACGTCATCGCGGTCAGGCAGCAGGTAGCGCGCACAATCGTCGAAGCCGTGCCCGTGGTAGTAGCCGGAGTAGTAGCTGTAGCGGCCGACCAGGATGTTGGGGTTGGTGACCATTTCGGTCAGCAGCTTGCCCTTGAAGGGCGAGTCGAAAACGTTTGCCATGGTGTGGCCCTGCCGGAATCTGCAGCCAGTCTACGGAAGCCCGGCCCCGGGCGAGTCCAGTAGATCCACGCCATGCGTGGATGATGTTCCGCGAACGTGACGCACGGGGTCAGAGCCGTTTCCCGCCGGGAAACGGATCCGACCCCAGCCGACATCGCGCCCACCCGGTACAATCACCGCTCTGTTTTCCCCCAACGCACCGGAGCGACCATGTCCCGCCAGATCATCAACACCGAAAAGGCGCCTGCCGCCATCGGCCCGTACTCGCAGGCCGTGCGCGCCGGCAACACCGTGTACTTCTCCGGCCAGATTCCGCTGGACCCGGCCACCGGCGACATCGTCGGCGTGGGTGACGTGGAAGCGCAGGCCCGCCGCGCCTTCGACAACCTCAAGGCCGTGGCCGAAGCTGCCGGTGGTTCGCTGGACAAGGTCGTGCGCCTGGGCCTGTACCTGACCGACCTGGCCGAATTCGCCAAGGTCAACGCCGTCATGCAGGACTACTTCCAGGCCCCGTTCCCGGCCCGTTCCACCATCGAAGTCTCCGGCCTGCCGAAGGGCGCCAACTTCGAGGTCGACGCGGTGATGGTCATCGACTGACCCACCCGTGGCACGCAAGGCGGCGGTCACCCCGGCACTGTCACCGTCCGGCGAAGCATCCCTGGCGATGCTGGCCGGCGTGGGCCCGGCCGTGGCCGCCAAACTGCAGGCGCGTGGCCTGGCCACCCTGCAGGATCTGTGGCTGCACCTGCCGCTGCGCTATGAAGACCGCACCCGCCTGACCCGCATCGAAGACCTGCGCCCGGGTGTGCCCGCGCAGGTGGAAGTGCGGGTCACCGCGGTCGAACGCGGCATGCGTTACCGGCCCATGCTGAAGGTGGCGGTGGAGGACGAAGGGCGGGGCACCCTGGTGCTGCGCTTCTTCCACTTCCGCCAGCAGCAGGTCGGCCAGTTCGCGGTGGGCAACCGGCTGCGCTGCTTCGGCACGCCCAAGCCCGGCCACCTCGGCCTGGAAATCGTCCACCCGAGCTACCAGGTGCTGGGCCGCAACGACGATCCCGAACTCGGCGACCGCCTCGACCCGGTGTATCCCACCGTGGAAGGCGTCGGCCCGATGACCATGCGCAAGCTGATCGGCCAGGCCCTGGATCGCCTGCCCGAAGAAAGTACGCTGGAACTGCTGCCCACGGGCTGGCTCGACGGCCTCGGCTTGCCTTCGCTGCGCAGCGCGCTGCTGACCGTGCACCAGCCGCCGCCGGATGCCGATCTGGCCGCGCTGGCCGCCGGCACCCACCCGGCGCAGCGACGTCTGGCGATGGAAGAACTGCTGGCCCACCACCTCAGCCTGCGCCGCCAGCGCATTGCCCTGCAGGCGCACCACGCGCCGCCGCTGGCGGGCCCGGGCAAGCTGGCCAAGGCCCTGCTGAAGCAGCTGCCGTTCGCGCTGACCGGCGCGCAGGCACGCGTGTTCAAGCAGATCCGCGAAGACCTCGCACGCCCCAGCCCGATGCTGCGGCTGGTGCAGGGCGACGTCGGTTCCGGCAAGACCGTGGTGGCCGCGCTGGCCGCCATGCTGGCGGTGGAGCAGGGCAAGCAGGTTGCGTTGGCCGCACCCACCGAACTGCTGGCCGAGCAGCACCTCAACAATCTGCGCGGCTGGCTGGAGCCGCTGGGCGTGCGCGTCTGCTGGCTGGCCGGCAAGGTCACCGGCAAGGCGCGCGCCAAGGTGATCGAGCAGGTCGCCAATGGCGAAGCGCAGGTCGTGGTCGGTACCCATGCGCTGATGCAGGAAGCGGTGGTGTTCCAGGACCTGGCCCTGGCCATCGTCGATGAGCAGCACCGCTTCGGCGTGCACCAGCGGCTGGCCCTGCGTGACAAGGGTGCGGGCGCACACAGCGTGCCGCACCAGCTGGTGATGACCGCCACGCCCATTCCGCGCACGCTGGCGATGTCCGAATACGCGGACCTGGATGTATCGGCCATCGACGAGCTGCCACCCGGCCGCACCCCGGTGCAGACCGTGGCGCTGAACAACGATCGCCGTCCCGAACTGATCGAACGCATCGCGCTGGCCTGCCAGGAAGGGCGTCAGGTGTACTGGGTCTGCACGCTCATCGAGGAAAGCGAAGCGCTGGATGCCACGCCCGCGCAGGCCACCTACGAATCGCTGCAGGCGCTGCTGCCCGGCGTGCGCGTGGGCCTGGTGCATGGCCGCCTGAAGGCTGCGGAAAAGCTGGCCACGATGGTGGCGTTCAAGGCCGGCGAGATCGATCTGCTGGTGGCCACCACCGTGATCGAAGTGGGCGTGGACGTACCCAATGCCTCGCTGATGGTGATCGAGAACGCCGAGCGTCTCGGCCTGGCCCAGCTGCATCAGCTGCGTGGCCGCGTCGGCCGTGGTTCCGCGGTATCGCGCTGCGTGCTGCTGTACCAGGCACCGCTTTCGCAGATGGCGCGCGAGCGCCTGCAGACGATGCGCGAAACCAACGATGGCTTCGTCATCGCCGAGAAGGATCTGGAACTGCGCGGCCCCGGTGAACTGCTGGGCACGCGCCAGACCGGCCTGGCCGGCTTCCGCATTGCCGACCTGGCCCGCGATGCCGGCCTGCTGCCCGGCGTGCACGACCTGGCCGAACGCCTGCTTGCCCAGCAACCCGCGCTGGCCGATCGCGTGGTCAACCGCTGGATCGGCACCGCCGTGCGCTACGCCTCGGCGTAACGGCCGAAGGGGTCAGCCGACGGGGTCGGATCCCTTTGCTGCGCAAAGGGCTCTGACCCCATTCCCGGAATGCACATCCACGCATGGCGTGGCTCTACTTCGCGCTGCGCGCGTGAGTCGAGCATGGGCTCGACTCTACAGACAGCCTTCTCGATCATTTTCTTCATCCACGCATTGCGTGGATGTGTCGACCAAGGTCGACACCTACCAACAGCCGCGAAAATCTGTCGAAGGCGGGGTGGGTCCGGTTGAGGGGGTGTGAGCGGCATGGATGC
>NZ_JACVTV010000054.1:0-26923 GCF_016624625.1 Stenotrophomonas sp. S41
GCCCGGCGCCCCCGCCCCCCCCCCCCGGGGGGGCCGCGCGGGGCCCCGCCGGCCCGCCCCAGTAGATCCACGCCATGCGTGGATGGAGCTCATCACACGCGGTCGATTACAGGTACCGCAGCCAGGCCAGGTCGCGCCGGCGCGCCTTGAACCGTCCGAACAGCAGCGTCGGCGGGTACATCGCCACCGCCAGCGCGCAGGCCACCAGCAGCAGGCCGGCCACCGAATCCAGCGCATACAGGCTGCCATGGGTCGGCCCCCAGGTCGCCAGCGCGGCCACGTACAGCAGCTTCAGCACATACAGATGCAGCAGGTAGAAGAACATCGGCGCCGCACCGATGTCGGCCAGCGGTCGCAGCGCGCGGGCCAGCGGCGGCCATTCGTACAGGCGCAGCAGCAACAGGCCCACGCCCAGGGTCAGCAGCAGGAACTGCAGCGACGGCGGGTACTTGGTCACGTTGAACACGCTCATCCAGGTGCGCAGGGTGGTGTCCTGGTGCTGCCACGGCGCCTCGCCATAACCGTTGGCCAGGCGCAGCAGGGCGAACGCGGCCAGCGCACCCAGCCCGGCCCACAGCAGCCAGCGCTGGCGCTGCGCCGGGTCGCGGTCGCGGGCGAACCACGGCCCCATCAGGTAGCCCAGCACGATCACCCCGATCCACGGCAGCACCGGGTAGGACGTGCGCAGGCGCAGCACGCCGGTTTCGATCCAGTCGCGCTGGTGCAGCACCTTCCACAGCACCGCCAGCACGCCGTTGCCTTCCACGCGCACGCCATCGAACAGGTTGTGGCCGGCCACCAGCAGCACGCCCAGCACCAGCAGCGCCGGGCGCGGCAGCCACAGCAGGCCGGCCAGCGCGATCATGCTCAGGCCGATGGCCCAGATCACCTGCAGGTAAAGCGTGTCCGGCGGGAACTGGAAGGTCCAGGCGAAGTTGACCAGGGTCAGCTCCAGCACCACCAGGAACAGGCCGCGCTTGAGCAGGAAGGCGGCGATGGCGCGGCGCGGGTCGGCCTGGCGCTGGCCGTACAGCCACGCCGACAGGCCGGTGAGCAGCACGAATACCGGCGCGCACAGATGTGCCAGCAGGCGGCAGGCAAACAGGGCAGGGGAGACGCTGGCCGCGTCCATCGGGTCGCCGACCTGGTGCTGCAGGAAGAAGGTCTCGCGCACGTGGTCGAGCAGCATCAGCAGCATCACGGTGCCGCGTAGCTGGTCGATGGAGGCCAGCCGGAGGGAGGGGGAAGGGGGCATGCGGAGCAACGGCTGGGTACAACATAAAGATATAACATATCATTTGCGGGGCGGCCAGTCCGGCTTTGCTGCATCAGCTGGTTGCCTGTGCACGTCCGCAGCCGTTGCACTGCAGCACCCGGCCCCATCCTTTGGCACGCTGGACTTGCTCTGCCCTGAACGCTAGCGTGGCAGGGATTTTTTGCCAGCAGGGGCTTCCATGAACCATGACGCTGCGCCCAAGCAGCTCACCTTCCGCGCAGTGGCCCTGGCCATCGTGCTGGCGGTGGTGCTGTCGGCGGCCAACGCCTATCTCGGTCTGTTCGCAGGCCTGACCATCGCCACCGCCATTCCCGCGGCGGTCATTTCCATGGGCGTGCTGCGCCTGCTGGGCGGTGGTTCCATCCTCGAAAACAACATCGTGCAGACCGGCGCCTCGGCCGGTTCGTCCATCGCCGCCGGTGTCATCTTCACCATCCCGGCGCTGGTCATCATGGGCTACTGGCCGGACTTCAAGTACTGGTGGGTGCTGGGCATCGCCGGTCTCGGCGGCCTGCTGGGCGTGCTGTTCTCGGTGCCGCTGCGCCGTTCGATGATCGTCGAAGATCCGCTGCCCTTCCCGGAAGGCAAGGCCGCGGCCGAAGTGCTCAAGGCCGGTGAAAACCCCGGCCCGGGCCTGAAGATCCTTGGCCTGTCGGCCGTGATCGGTGCCTTCGTCAAGCTCGCCGCCGAAAGCGGCCTGCGCCTGATCCCCGATGCCTGGTCGACCTCGGCCTACGTCGGCAGCTCGAAGATCACCGCCTTCATCGGCACCAACCTGTCGCCGGCCCTGCTGGGCGTGGGCTACATCGTCGGCCTGAACGTCGGCATCGTGGTCGTGTCCGGCTCGATCCTGACCTGGCACATCGCCATTCCGATCTACCAGGCGTTCTTCATGAACACCGATCCGGCCCTGGCCGCGTCGGTCGCCGCCGCCTCGTCCACCGAGGCCGCGTTCGCCATCTGGGGCGCGAAGATGCGCTATCTGGGCGTCGGCGCGATGCTGATCGGCGGCATCTGGACCCTGATCTCGCTGCGCAAGTCGCTGCTGAACGGCGTCAAGAGCGGCTTCGCCGCCGCGCGCAAGAGTGGCGGCCCGGTGCTGGCCCATACCGAACGCGACCTGCCGATGAAGTGGATGCTGGTCGCCCTGGTGGTCTTCGTGCTGCCGCTGCTGGCCCTGTACCAGGCCATCGTCGGCCAGTGGCACGTGTCGATCCCGATGACCCTCATCATGATCGTCGCCGGCTTCCTGTTCGTGTCGGTCTCGGCCTACCTGGCCGGCCTGATCGGTTCGTCCAACAACCCTGTCTCGGGCATCACCATCTCCACCATCCTGTTCGCCTCGGCCGTGCTGGTCGTGCTGCTGGGCGCCGATGGCCTGAAGCCGGTCGGTGCCGGCGGTGCGCCGCTGGGCGCGGTGGCCGCCATCATGATCGGCGCGGTGGTCTGCTGCGCCGCCGCGGTGGGCGGTGACAACCTGCAGGACCTGAAGGCCGGCTACATCGTCGGTGCCACCCCGTGGAAGCAGCAGCTGATGCTGGGCATCGGCGCGTTCTCGTGCGCGCTGATCATGGCCCCGGTGCTGAACCTGCTGGCCACCGCCTACGGCATCGGCGTGAAGTCCGAGCTGCACCCGAACGCGCTGGCCGCCCCGCAGGCGAACCTGATGGCCTCGGTGGCCAAGGGCCTCTTCGGTGGCGAGCTGCCGTGGACCTTCATCGGCATCGGTGCCGTGGTCGGTGCGATCATCATCGCCTTCGACAGCTGGCTGAAGTCGTGCAACTCGCGCTTCCGCGTGCCGGTGCTGGCTGCCGCCATCGGCATCTACCTGCCGCTGGAACTGATGGTGCCGATCTTCCTGGGTGGCCTGATCGCCTACCTGGTCGAGCGCTTCCACAAGGTGCGTGGCGATGACGAAGAAGGCCGCGACCGCGTGCACAAGCCGGGCGTGCTGTTCGCCGCTGGCCTGATCACCGGCGAGGCGCTGATGGGTATCGCCATCGCCGTGCCGATCGTGGTCAGCAGCCGTGCCGACGTGCTGGCCCTGCCGTTCCACCTGCCGGCCGCGCAGTGGTTCGGCCTGGCCGTGCTGTTCCTGGTGGGCTGGCTGATCTACCGCACCGGCAAGCGCGCCATGGCGTAATGCCAAGGGGTCGGATCCCTTCCCGACGGGAAGGGCTCTGACCCCGGATCACCGCCGGACGCTGGGCAGGGGTCAGAGCCGATTCCTGCGGAATCGGATCCGACGCCCAGCTATCCGCAGCCGCACACACAGGGGTCGGATCCCTTCCCGATGGGAAGGGCTCTGACCCCGGATCACCGCCGGACGCAGGGCAGGGGTCAGAGCCGATTCCTGCGGAATCGGATCCGACCCCCAGCTATCCGCAGCCGCATACACAGGGGTCGGATCCCTTCCCGACGGGAAGGGCTCTGACCCCGGATCGCCGCCGGACGCTGGGCAGGGGTCAGAGCCGATTCCTGCGGAATCGGATCCGACCCCGACGCAGCACCCGCAAACCCCGCCACGGCGGGGTTTGCTTCTTCTGGCGAAGGCATCCACCCGCCCGGGCGGCCATGACCGATGGCCTTGGCAGCCCCGCCCGCACGGGCCTACCATCGGTTTTTTGCCGTCCTGCGGAGATCCCGATGAAACTGCGTCATGCCCTGCTGCCACTGAGCCTGCTGGCCGCCCTGCCCAGCGTCGCCGCTGCCCGTGGCCTGGAAGTCCGCGACATGGTGGCCATGGATCGCGTCTCCGCCCCGGTCCTGACCGCTGACGGCGGCACCGTGGTGTTCGCCAAGCGCAGCACCGATGCCAACCTCAAGTCCAGCACCGCGCTGTTCGCGCGCAACCTGCGCACCCGCGATGCGGCACCGCCGAAGCAGATCACCCCGGCCGGCTGGAACGTCAATTCGGCCTCGCTGTCGGCCGACGGCCAGACCGTGTACTTCCTCAGCGCCAAGAACGGCAGCCAGCAGCTGTACGCACAGGGCATCAGTGGCGGCACCCCGCGCCAGCTGACCGATTTCCCGGTGGACGTGGACAGCTACCACGTCTCGCCGCAGGACGACCGCGTGCTGTTCAGCGCCGGCGTGTTCCAGGCCTGTGCCTCGGACTTGGCCTGCACCGAAAAGAAGCTCAAGGACGTGGCCGACGCCAAGGCGAGCGGCAAGGTCTTCGATTCGCTGTTCGTGCGCCATTGGGACACCTGGAACGACGGCCGCCGCAACACCCTGTTCGTGGCCCCGCTGCCGACGGCCAAGGCCGGCCCGGTGAAGGGCGCCTCGGCGCTGAGCGCGACCATCGATGGCGACGCACCGTCCAAGCCGTTCGGCGGCAATGACGATTTCACCTGGTCGCCGGATGGCGCCAGCGTGGTCGCCAGCATCCGCGTGGCCGGCAAGCAGGAACCGTGGTCGACCAACTTCGACCTGTACCGTTTCGATGCCGCCGGCAAGCAGGCGCCGGTCAACCTGACCGCTTCCAACCCGGCCTGGGATGCCGGCCCGATGTTCAGCGCCGACGGCAAGACCCTGTTCTACCGCGCCATGAAGCGCCCCGGCTTCGAAGCTGACCGCTTCGGCCTGATGGCGATGGACCTGGCCAGCGGCAAGGCCCGCGAGATCGCCCCGCAGTGGGATCGTTCGGCCGGTGAGATCAACCTGTCCGCCGATGGCACCAGCATCTACACCACCACCGACGACCTCGGCGAGCACCCGCTGTTCCAGATCGACGTGGCCAGCGGCAAGGCCACCAAGGTCATCGGCGATGGCACCGTGTCCTCGGTCAGCGTGGCCGGCAACAGCGTGGCCATCACCCGCAACAGCCTGAAGAGCAACGACCAGGTGCTGGTCGGCATGCTGCCGGCCGCCGGCCAGCCGATCGGCGAGCTGCGCGCGCTGACCCCGGCCGCCGGCGAGGTGCTGAAGGACGTCAACTTCGGCGACTTCGAACAGTTCGAGTTCAAGGGCTGGAACAACGACACCGTGCACGGGTACGTGGTCAAGCCGCACAACTACCAGGAAGGCAAGTCCTATCCGGTCGCGTTCCTGATCCACGGCGGCCCGCAGGGCAGCTTCGGCAACGGCTGGAGCTACCGCTGGAACCCGCAGACCTACACCGGCCAGGGCTATGCCGTGGTCATGATCGACTTCCACGGTTCCACCGGCTACGGCCAGGCCTTCACCGATGCGATCAGCCAGCACTGGGGCGACCGCCCGCTGGAAGACCTGCAGAAGGGCTGGAGCGCGGCGCTGAAGAAGTATTCCTTCCTCAACGGTGACAAGGCCTGTGCGCTGGGCGCCAGCTACGGCGGCTTCATGGTCAACTGGATCGCCGGCAACTGGAACAGCCCGTTCAAGTGCCTGGTCAACCATGACGGCGTGTTCGACCAGCGCATGATGGGTTACGCCACCGAAGAGCTGTGGTTCACCGAGTGGGAGCAGGGCGGTACGCCGTACGAGAAGGCCGCCAACTTCGAGAAGTTCAACCCGGTCAACCACGTGGCCGACTGGAAGAAGCCGATCCTGGTCATCCACGGCCAGCAGGACTTCCGCATTCCGGTCGAGCAGGGCCTGGCCGCGTTCACCGCCGCCCAGCGCCAGGGCATCGAATCGAAGTTCCTGTACTTCCCGGACGAGAACCACTGGGTGCTGAAGCCGAACAACAGCATCCTGTGGCATGACACCGTCAACGCCTGGCTGAAGCAGCACATCGGCGAATAAGCCGGTCCAGCGCCGCCCCCCGGGGCGGCGCTTTTTTTCCAACCGGTGGGTGCCGACCGTTGGTCGGCACACCTTTGCCCCTTGGGGTCAGAGCCCTTTCGCGCAGCGAAAGGGATCCGACCCCGTACCCAGAGCGCCTGCATGATCCAGAACGACATCGTCGTCTTCGGTTTGATCGCCGCCACCCTCGGTGCCGTGTTCTGGACCGCCTCGCGCGAACAGGGTGCGTGGAAGCGCTTCTACACCTTCGTGCCAGCCTTGCTGCTGTGCTACCTCATTCCCGGCATCTACAACACCGTCGGCCTCATCGACGGGCAGAACACCAAGCTCTACAACCCCATCGCACGCGACATCCTGCTGCCGGCGGCGCTGATCCTGCTGACCCTGGCGGTGGACATGAAGGGCATCCTGCGGCTGGGCCCGAAGCTGGTGCTGATGTACCTGGGCGCCTCGGCCAGCATCATGCTCGGCGCGGTGGTGGCCTTCCTGGTGATGCGCGCGATCCATCCCGATACTGTGGCCGGCGACACCTGGGCCGGCATGGCCGCACTGGCTGGCAGCTGGATCGGTGGCGGCGCCAACATGCTGGCGATGCGCGAAGTCTTTGATGTCAACGCGACCACCTTCGGCCAGTTCGCCGTGGTCGATGTCGGCGTGGGTTATGTGTGGATGGCCGCGCTGATCTTCCTGGCCGGGCGTGCGGCGAAGATCGATGCGCGCAGTGGCGCCGATACCTCGGCCATCGATGAACTGAAGGAGCGCATCGCGCGCTTCCAGGCCGAGCACGAGCGCATTCCCAGCCTGACCGACCTGATGCTGATCGTGGCGGTTGCCTTCGGCGGCGTCGGTCTCTCGCACGCCATCGGCGCGCCGCTCGCGGCATGGTTCAAGGCCAATGTCAGCTGGGCCTCGCAGTTCAGCCTGGATGCGCCGTTCGTGTGGGTGGTGGTGCTGTCGACCACGCTGGGCCTGAGCCTGAGCTTCACCCGCGCGCGCACCCTGGAAGGTGCGGGCGCCTCGCGCCTGGGCTCGCTGCTGCTGTACTTCCTGATCGCCTGCATCGGCATGCAGATGGATCTGCTGGCGCTGCTGGACCGCCCGTGGCTGTTCCTGCTCGGCATCATCTGGATTGCCGTGCACATCGCCCTGCTGTGGTGCCTGGGCAAGCTGCTGAAGGTGCCGTTCTTCTATTTCGCCATCGGTTCGCAGTCGAACATCGGTGGCCCGGCCTCGGCGCCGGTGGTGGCCGCGGCCTTCCATCCGGCATTGGCGCCGGTGGGCGTGCTGCTGGGCACGATGGGCTATGCCACCGGCACGTACCTGGCGTACATCGTCGGCATCACCCTGCGCGCGCTGGCCGCGTAGAGTCGAGCTTGCTCGACTGCTTCTGGTTTCGGGGTGATGGGGTCAGATCCCTTTTGCGCAGCAAAAGGGTTCTGACCCCGGTTCACGGTGCGTCACGCCACCGGCAACCCGCGTTCGATCAACCACGCCCGCGCGTCTTCCGCGTCCTGCTCGAACCACGCCTTGGTCGACCCCAACCGGTACGTATACCCCCACGCATCCATGTCGGCCATCAGCTGTTCGCTGCCCACGCCGGGCAGCTGCCCGGCCAGCACGATCTGCAGGTAGCAGGTGGCATCTTCCTCGGGCACCGAGTCGGTGGCGTCGGTATGCACCTGCGCGCGCCGCTCCGGCGGCAGCACGATCAGGTGGCAGGCTTCGTGCAGCATCGAATGCACCGGCGTGTCGTCGCGCACGTAGACGTCGCTGGCGATGATGCCGGCCTCCGGTTCGCCCCAGTAGCTGCCGGGAATCGGCGCACCGGCCGCCACGTGGTGCAGGCGCAGGTCATGCGCGGCGAGCAGGCGCTGTGCATCGGCGAAGGCGATATCGCCGACGCGGGTGACGTTCGGTTCGGGTGCGGTGTCGGTCATGCGGGGTCACACGGCCCCGCCCATGCAGGCACGGGCGGGGCAGGGGGTCAGGGTTTTTCCGGGCCTTCGGGCAGCGCCACGGAGATGTCCAGCACGTCGTGCTGGCCATCCTTCACCAGGTCGACCTTCACCGCGTCGACGTCGATGTTGACGTACTTCTTGATCACTTCCAGCAGCTCGCGCTGCAGCAGCGGCAGGTAGTCCGGGCCGCCGCGGTTGCTGCGTTCCTGCGCGATGATGATCTGCAGGCGGTTCTTCGCGGTTTCGGCGGTGGTCTTCTTCGCTTTGAGGAAATCGAACAGGCCCATGCTTACCCTCCGAACAGCTTGCTGAAGAAGCCCTTCTTCTCGACGTTGGTGAAGCGCATCGGGCGCTCTTCGCCGAGGATGCGTGCAACGGCATCGTCGTAGGCCTGGCCGGCGGCCGATTCCACGTCCAGGATGACCGGCTCGCCCTTGTTGGAGGCATTGAGCACGTCGCCCGATTCGGGGATCACGCCGATCGCCTTCAGGCCCAGCACTTCCTCAACGTCGGCGATGCTCAGCATCTCACCGCTTTCCACGCGCACCGGGGTGTAGCGGGTCAGCAGCAGGAAGGCCGGCACGTTCTGGCCGGATTCGGCCTTGTGGGTCTTCGAATCCAGCAGGCCGATGATGCGGTCCGAGTCGCGCACCGAGGACACTTCCGGGTTCACCACGACCACGGCGCGGTCGGCGAAGTACATCGCCAGGAAGGCGCCCTTCTCGATGCCCGCCGGGGAGTCGCAGATGATGTAGTCGAAGCCGTCGGCGGCCAGGTCCTTCAGGACCTTGCCCACGCCTTCCTGGGTCAGCGCATCCTTGTCGCGGGTCTGCGAGGCAGCCAGCACGTACAGGTTGTCGAAGCGCTTGTCCTTGATGAGGGCCTGCTTGAGGGTCGCTTCGCCGTGCACGACGTTGACGAAGTCGTACACCACGCGGCGCTCGCAACCCATGATCAGGTCGAGGTTGCGCAGGCCGACGTCGAAGTCGATCACGGCCACCTTCTTGCCGCGCCGTGCGAGGCCGCAGGCCAGGCTCGCGCTGGAAGTGGTCTTGCCGACGCCGCCCTTGCCGGAGGTGACTACGATGATTTCAGCCAAAGGACTTCTCCTGATGATTCTGTTTTGGGGCTGCGTCAGTCCAGCGCAGCGATCTTGATCTGGTCCTGTTCCAGCCACACCTGCACGGCCTTGCCGCGCAGGTTGTCCGGCACATCGTCCAGTACCTTGTAGTGGCCTGCAATGGCGACCAGTTCCGCATGGAAATCACGGCAGAAAATACGTGCCGCGGTGTTGCCCTGGGCCCCTGCCAGCGCGCGGCCGCGCAGGGTCCCGTAGATATGGATGCTGCCGTCGGCGATGACCTCGGCGCCTGCGCCGACGGTGGCCATCACGGTCAGGTCGCAGTTTTCCGCGTACAGCTGCTGGCCCGAGCGCACGTTGCCCAGCTGCATGCGGCCCGGCTGCGGTGCGGCCGCATCGGCGGCGTTGCCCACCGGTGCGACGGGGGCGGGGGCCGGTTCGGCCTTGGCGGCACGACGCGGTTCCGGTGCGGGCGCGGGCGGCGGCGGGGCCGGTTCGGCCTCGGCACGCTCGTACTGCGCGCGGAACTTTGCCAGCAACGGCAGGCCCAGCTGCTGCGAGAGCAGGTCGACCGCCGTGGTGCCATAGGCCAGCGCCACCGGCAGCACGCCGGCGCTGCGCAGCCCGTCCACCAGCGCCTGCGCGGTGGCCACGTCGGGCACCTGGCTCAGGCCGCCGAAATCGAGGATGACCGCCGCACGGCCGAACAGCTTCGGCGCACGGTTCACGCGCTCCTGCATTTCCTGCACGAGGCGTTCGACATCAAGGGTACGGATGCGCAGGTTGGCGATGCCCACCTGGCCGATCTTCAGTTCACCGGCCTGTTCGTAATCGAAATTCACCGCCACGCTCAGGTCCCCGTCGGCCGCTGTGCCTGCACCGGCAGCTGCCGGTCACGCGCCCATGCCACATCCGGCAGCTTGCCGCCGTAGGTCTCGTGGACCCACGGGTAGCTGCACAGTTCCTTGGCCAGCATGCTGGCGCGCACGTCGACGTGCGGCATGGTGTTCTGGCCCAGCTCGCGGAAACCGAAGCTGCCGTGGAAGAGCAGGGCGGCGTCGGCGCCGTGGTCCAGGAACACCTCGCAGGTCATCTGCGGGTAGCGCAGCTCGGCAAAGCTCTGCGCATCGGCATAGAACGCACGGCCGACGCCACCACCGCGACGGCGGCTGGCGACCACGATGCGGTCGATATAGAAGAAAGGCGTGGCCAGCTGCTGCTTGAACCAGGCGAAGTTGCTGCTGTCGTGCTGGCTGTCGCTGCCGAAGCCGATCAGGAAGCCGGCCAGGTTGCCGTCGCGCTCGGCGACGCGGAAATATTCAGCGGTTTCGTAGAACAGGTGCAGGCGTGCGGCATCCAGCGGAAGGATGGCCAGGCCAGCATTGTTGTTCAAAGCCAGGACGGAATCGAGCTCGTGCTCGCGCACGTCGCGGATGACAATCGACATTGTGACTCCGTGGGGTAACGCGGTTGGTCCATCAACGGACCCTGCGCACGATTATTGCATGCCCGGGGCGGGCTGCGGCATGAACAGGGGAAAGGGCATGCATGACTTCCGCCAGAGTGCAGCAGGAGGGCTTCAACCGTAGAGTGCTGGCATGTTGGGAGTCCTCAGCCACACCCGTGTCCTGCGACTGGCCGGCCTGTTCACCTGGGTCATGGTCGGCCTGCCCCTGGCCTATTCGCAGTTCGAGAACCTGCATGCCCGTGCCGACATGGGCGGCTGGGCCGTGCTGCTGTTCCTGGCGTACCTGTCCTTTGGCGCCGCCTACTTCCGCCTGACCCGCTCGCTGCGCAGCGACAGCCACACCACCTGGCTGGACCGCGGCCTGCTGCTGCTGCTCACCGTGTCCGCGCTGGGGGTCAGCTTCCTCAGCGGCTCGGGCCTGGGCAGCATCCTGATGATGGTCGCCGCCGGGGTCATCCCGTGGATGCTGTCGGTGCGGCTGGGCGTGCTGTGGCTGCTGGTCAGCCAGCTGGCCGTGGCGCCGGTCTATTACATGCTGCTGCGTTTCCCGCTGTTCGAGGCGGTGATGCAGTCGCTGCTGTATGGCGGCTTCTCCATGTTCATCTTCGTGACCAGCCTGGTCGCGCGGCAGCAGACCGAAGCCCGCGACGAGCAGCGCCGCCTGAACGCCGAGCTGCGCGCCACCCGCGCCCTGCTGGCCGAAAGCGCCCGGGTCAACGAGCGCACCCGCATCTCGCGCGAGCTGCACGATGTGCTGGGCCACCAGCTGACCGCGCTGACCCTGAACCTGGAAGTAGCCGGGCACTTGGCCGAGGGCCAGGCGCTGGAACACGTCAAGCGCTCGCATACCCTGGCCAAGCTGCTGCTGGGCAACGTGCGCGAGGTGGTCAGCCAGCTGCGCGAGACCGGCGCCATCGACCTGGCCGCCGCGCTGCGCCCGCTCACCGAGAACGTGCCCTCGCTGGACATCGTGCTGGACGTGGAGGAGCCGCTGAACGTGGAAGACCCGCAGCGCGCCCACGTGCTGCTGCGCTGCACCCAGGAAATCATCACCAACGCGGTGCGCCACGCCCAGGCGCGGCACCTGTGGATCCGGGTGTACCGTGAGGTGCCGGGCCTGGTGGTGGTGGACGCCCGCGACGACGGCGTCGGCGCACAGATGGTCAATGCGGGCAATGGCTTGCGCGGGATGCGCGAACGCCTGCAACAATGTGGCGGCCAGCTGCAGGTGGATACCCACCCCGGCGAAGGCTTCCGCCTGCGGGCCACGGTTCCGGCAACGGTACTGGCGGCCCTCACCGAGGTTCCTGAAGGAGTGCGTTGATGATTCGCGTCTGCCTGGTCGATGACCAAACCCTGGTGCGGCAGGGAATCCGCTCCCTGTTGGCGCTCGACGACGGTATCGAAGTGGTGGCCGAGGCCGCCGATGGCCGCCAGGCCGTCGAACTGGTGCCGCAGGTGCGTCCGGACGTGGTCCTGATGGACATGCGCATGCCGGTGATGTCCGGCCTGGAGGCGCTGCAGGTACTGTCGCGCCAGGAGCAGCTGCCGCCGACCATCATCCTGACCACCTTCGACGACGACCAGCTGGTGCTGGCCGGGCTGAAGGCCGGTGCCAAGGGCTACCTGCTCAAGGACGTCACCCTGGCGCAGCTGGTCGGTGCCATCCGCACCGTGGCCGAAGGCGGTTCGCTGGTGCAGCCGGCGGTGACCCAGCGCCTGCTGTCGGGCCTGGAGCACATGCGCAACGACTTCGTCAGCCTGGACCGCCCGGACCCGCTGACCGACCGCGAGACCGAGATCCTGCGCCTGATGGCCAGCGGTTTCTCCAACAAGGAGATCGCCAATTCATTGGGGGTCGCCGAAGGGACCATCAAGAATCACGTGTCCAACATCCTGTCCAAGCTGGGGGTGCGCGACCGCACCCGCGCCGTGCTGAAGGCGTTCGAACTTCAGCTGGTCTGAAAAAGTCCTTTTGCGACAACGATTTGGGCCGAGCCCGGGGCGCCGGAGCAGGGTGCCCCCTACTTGCGGGGGCCCCGGATGCGTTACTCTTCAAAATCTTTGTCCATACAAATCCGTAGCCGGCACGGAAACCGGTGCGCCAATCCGATAAACAATGCCTGCGAAGCCTGCTAGGATTGGCGCTTCGCTTCAATCAACCCGGCCGTGGGATCGGCCCCGGAGACTCTCTGAATGACCCGTATTATCGAGTTCCTGATCGCCTTGGGGATCGTGGCTGGCCTGTTCGTCATTATTGGCGTCTGTCTGCCGGGCGAGCGTCACATCACCGAAAGCATCGAGACCAACCGCAAGATGACGATCGTGTACGACACGGTCAACAGCCTGCGCCGCTTCAAGGACTGGAACCCGCTGGTACTGCGCGATCCCGCCGTTGATCTGAAGCTGTCCGGCCCGGCCTCCGGCGTCGGTGCCACTCTCGACTTCTCCTCCAAGGACCTGGGCAACGGTTCCTGGAAGATCACCGAGTCGGAAGAAAACAAGCGCGTTGTGATCGCCGTCGAAGACCCGACCAAGGGCCACGACAAGGTGACCACCTTCACCCTGGAGCCGACCGGCAAGGGTGGCCGTAACGTCAAGATCACCCAGGATTACTCGGTGAAGTACGGCTTCGACCTGTTCGGCCGCTACGCAGGCCTGTATGTCAGCCGCCAGATCGGCGATGACATCAAGATGGGTCTGTCGCGCATGGCGAACATGCTGGCCACCGTGCCGAACGTCGACTACCGCACCGCCGAAGCCCCGCTGACCGATCTGGCGATCGTGGAAGTGCCGGCCGAAGACCTGCTGGTCGTCAACGCCGGTAACGTCGACCGCGGCCAGGACACCATCACCAAGTCCATCAAGGACAACCAGGAGTGGATCAAGCGCGTGATGGAGGCCAATGGTCTCGAAGCCGCTGGCCCGTTCCGCATCATCACCACCGATTTCGGTGCTGAGAAGTACGCCTTCGACATCGCCCAGCCGGTGAAGAAGAAGGGTACCGAAGGCACTGCCGCTGAAGAACTCAGCGTCAAGATCGACGGTGGCGCACCGGTGAAGTACGTCCGCGTTGCTCCGCATCGTTCGGCCCACGCGGCCTACACCGGCCACATGGCTGGCCTGGACATCGCCCGCAACGCACTGCGTGCCTGGGCTGTGACCAACGGTTCGGAAGTGGTCGATCGCCCGTACGAATCCTGGAAGGACGGTCTGGACAAGTCGTTCACCCCGGAAGGTACCTACGACATCTACTGGGCCGTCAAGTAAGCCTCGGCTGACCCATGTAATGTTGGATACGAAAACGCGCCGCTTCCTGCGGCGCGTTTTTTTTTTGATCTGCGCCCCGTGGGGCGCTGCGCAAGGAGCAGTCATGTTCAATCCGGAACGACGCGCGCGTAAACCTTCCCTGCTGGCCTGCCTGGGCGCGCTGCTGGCAACGGCCTCGATCGGCCTGTCCGCCTACGCGGCGCACGGCGTGGCCGATCCGCTGGCCCAGCAGCATCTGAACATGGCCGCGCTGTATGCCTTCGCCCACGGCGCGGTGCTGCTGGCGTTGGGCCCGCGCGCGCAGGGGGCGATCGCCCACCTGGGGTTGTATGTGCTGCTGCTGGGCGTGCTGCTGTTCTCCGGCAGCCTGGCCGGTGCGGCCCTGTGGCAGTGGCCGACGCGGCTGGCGCCGGTGGGCGGCACCACGCTGATGGCAGGGTGGGTGCTGCTGGCGATCAACGCGCTGAGGCGCTGACGACCGTTGCGACCATGGCCGCCGGGCATGGCCCGGCGCTACCCGGTGGGTCAGCGTGAACCGTGTAGAGCCGAGCCCATGCTCGGCTGCGTTTGATCGGGGCCGACCATGGGCTTGGCGCTACAGTCAGCCGTTCCAGCACCAGTGCCACGGCTCGTAGACGATGCCGTGCGGGTTGTCGCGGGGGTAGCTCAGGCTGAAACCATGCGCACCGGCATTCGCCTGCAGCCAGGCAAACGCCTTCGTTGCTTCGAAGGTTTCCTCGGCCGGGGCATCGCCCGGCGTGCCGATGTCCAGCGCGTGGCCGCTGTGGTGTTCACTGAACCCCGGTGCCGCGTTGACCTTGAGGATCTCGGCCACGCCCAGCCCACGCGCGAGTTTCCGTTCGAAGATGCCCAGCTGGTACGCATGGCTGCGGAAGCCGGAGATCGCATCCAGCGCCACCCCATCGCGCGCGGCATGCACGCGCATGCGGCGCCAGCCCTGCGCGGCGCCACGGCGCAGCCACAGCGGGCGGCCGAAGCGGTCGCGGCCAGCAAAGTGCAGCACGCAGGGTTCGGCTTCCAGCGCCAGGCCGCTGTCCTGCGCGTATTCCTGCGCATCCAGCCCCAACTGCTGCAGACGCTGCTGCAGGCCGGCCAGCGGCAGCCACTGTGCGTCCAGGGTCGCCGCGAACGGGCGCGCTGCGGCAGCGCCGTCCAGCAGCGCCAGCGCGTCCTCCACGCCGGGTTCGCGCGGCAGGTGCGGTACCAGCGAATGCACGCCCTGCGGCAGCACCGCCGCCAGGTAGCGGCCATCGCGCTTGCGCCGCAGCACCCAGCGCGCACGCGCCAGCAGGCGCGCATCCAGATTGCTGCGCGCACGCAGCAGGTCGGCCGGCCACAGTTCAACGGCCTCGGTGTTGATCAGCAGGGGGGCATGACGGTGCATGGCCGCAGCTTACTGTGGTGGCGTGGTGGCAGCCACCTTGCGCAGCGCGTCCAGCAGGGCCTGCGGCCGGTCCAGGCTGAGCAGCAGGGTGCTGCCGCCGCGCACGGGAATCACCAGCGTGTGCTGGCGATCAGTGACCAGGGCAAAGCCCTTGCTGCCGCCCTGCAGGCGGAAGTGCCCCGAGTAGAAGCCCGGCATCGAGTAGCCGTTGGTCTTCATGCGCAGGCCATAGCGGCGGTCGCGGCCAAGGTCGACCACCTCGGCCTGGTCCAGCTGCATCTGCGCCACCGGCGTGCGGCGACGGTACAGGGTCGAGCGCACGTCCAGCACATCCCCCGCCAGGCTGACCCGGCGGCGGAAGAACGCGACGCCCAGGCCCGCACCGATCAGCACCAGCGTCGCCAGGCTCCAGGCCGCGCTGCCCCACATCCGGAAGAACGGCGGCGACAGGGTGATTTCCATCCACGGCGCATCGGCGGGTGCGTCCTTCAGTTCGGCCCAGACACAGAGGGCAAAGACCACCAGCAGCGGACCGAGGATCCACAGCACGCGCAGCGGCGAACTCTCTGCAATGTCGAACGTGCGCGGATCGCTGCCGCTCATCGCTGCGCCTCCACCCAGTGCGCCACATCGGCGATCAGCGCCGGGTCGACGTGCCCTGGCTGGGCGTACTCCTTCAGCGAGCTCGGGCCGCTGCCGGCCACGCCGATATGGTTGAGGGCCGGGTAGGCCTGCCACTGCACATCCTTGCGGCCCTGCAGCGCCTGCTTCCACAGCTGCCAATCGGCGTCGGGCACCTGGAAATCGCGGCCACCGTGCAGCATCAGCAGCGGCGTGCGCAGCGCCTTGGCATCGGCCCGTGCGTTGACCGCCTCGATGCTCTTCCAGAACGTCTGCGGCACGCCCAGCGGCAGTTCGCTGGCGGCGACCGGTGCGCTGCCGCGGGCGGCGGCGATCTGGGTGTCCAGTCTGTCCAGGAAGGCCTGTTCCGGCGCGCTGATGTTGCCGTCAAGGCTGAGCAGGTAGCGGTTCTGCTCGGGCAGCAGGTCCAGCAGCGTGCGTGCCGGTGCCGCCCACAGGATCGCGCCGCGCGCCTGCGGCCAGCGGCTGGCGATGCGCGGGGCCAGCATGCCGCCCTGGCTGTGGCCGAGCACGAACACGCGGCGGCCATCGATGCGCGGATCCGCGGCGAGCGCGGTCAGTGCGGCCACCGCGTCGTCGGTGGTTTCGTCATCGACGGTGAAACTGCCGCTCTGGAAATCCTGCGGCCGGGCGAGGGTGCGCTTGTCATAGCGCAGCACCGCGATACCCTGCGTGGCCAGGCCGCGGGCGATGTCCAGGAACGGGCGGCTGGCGCCGATCGTTTCGTCACGGTCCTGCGGGCCCGAGCCATGCACCAGCAGCACCGCCGGGAACGGCCCCTTGCCCTTCGGCAGGGCCAGCGTGCCCGGCAATGCGCCGCGCGCCTGCGGCACGCTGAACTCCGTCTCGGCGTAGTTCGCGTCGGCCGGCGGCGGTGCTGCCTTGGCCGCCGGGGCAGGGCGCAGCATCAGGCCGGCCACCTTGTCCTGCGCGTCCACCGCCACCTGTGCGACCACCGCGCCGCTGGCAAACTGCAGCGGCACCTCGACCACGTGCACGCCCTGCTGTTCGCTGCTGTGGGCGGCGCCGCGCTGCTTCAGCTCACCCAGCGAGTGCCACAGCCCCTGCAGCTTGTCGGCCGGCACGGCGCTGGCCATCTGCGGGGTGAACATCGCTTCGGCCTCGGCCATGCGCCCGGCCTGCAGGTGGTCCAGCAGCTGCGTGGCCACCTGCTGAGGCTCGGCAGCGAGAGCACCGCCGCTGAAGGCGGCCAGTGCGACGGCAAACAGGGAGGGGCGCAGGCGCATGGTTACTGCTCCTTCTTGAAGACCAGCATGGCCGGGCGCATCGGCGCCGGGATGATGATGTTGACCAGTTCCCAGCCGAGCTGACCCTGGCGGCTCAGTTCGGCCTGGATGTCCTCCGGCTTCTGCAGGCCCATCAGCGATGTTTTGACTTCAACGGTCAGGTAGCTCCAGCGCTTGCTCATTCCTTGTCCTCCGACGATGGCTTGGGTTTCGGCAGGCGTCCTGCCTTGCGCAGGGCGTCGCGCAGCACGTATTCGATCTGCGCGTTGAGGCTGCGCAACTCGTCGTCAGCCCAGCGCTGCGCGGCGGCCAGGACATCGGCGTTGATACGCAGCGGGTAGGCTTTCTTCTCACTCATGCAAGCTCCTGGCGGGGCGGTGGGGCGCCCCGTTGCGAGGGTTCAGTACAGCGAACCAGCGTTGACGATCGGCTGGGTGCCGCGGTCCGAGCACAGCACGGTCAGCAGGTTGCTGACCATGTGCGCCTTGCGCTCTTCATCCAGCTGCACCACGCCGTTCTTCTGCAGTTCGGCCAGGGCCATTTCAACCATGCCCACGGCGCCGGCGACGATGCGGGTACGCGCGGCGATCACCGCGTTGGCCTGCTGGCGCTGCAGCATCGCCTGGGCGATCTCGGCGGCGTAGGCGAGGTGGCTGATGCGCGCGTCGATCACCTGCACGCCGGCGTCGGCCAGGCGCTCGGCCAGCTCGTTCTTCAGGTGCTGGGAAATCTCGCTGGCGTGGCTGCGCAGGGCCAGCTGGCCCTCTTCATGCTGGTCGTACGGGTAGCTGGTGGCCATCGCGCGCAGCGCCGATTCGGACTGGATGTGCACGAAGCTCTCGTAGTCGTCCACGTTGTAGACCGCCTCGGAGGCATCGATCACCTGCCAGACGATCACCGCGGCGATCTCGATCGGGCTGCCGTCCAGCTCGTTGACCTTCAGCTTGCCGCTTTCGAAATTGCGCACGCGCTGGCTGACCCGGCGCTTGCTGTAGAAGGGGTTGTTCCAGCGCAGGCCGTTGTCCTTGACGGTGCCCACGTACTTGCCGAACAGGCTCAGCACCGCCGCCTGGTTGGGCTGCACGGTGTACAGGCCGGCCATGGCGAAGATCGCCAGCGCGCCGATCAGCAGCCCGCCGAACAGCATCAGCAGGTTGGGCGAGCCGGTGCTGGCCTTGGCCGCGATGCCGAGCACGAACAGCGCGCCGCCGGCCAGGACGACCAGCAGGGCGAGGGCCAGCATGCCCAGGCCGCTGGGGGAGGAGAGCGACTTCTCTTTCATGGCAGTACGTCCTTGAGGGTTCGGAAAAAAGATATCAAATTGATATCAGCCCGCAAGTACCGTTCGTCGGCTGGCCGGGGGTAGACCGGCTAGAATGCCCACCCGCCTTCACATCGCTGCCGGACCCCCGCCATGGCCAAGCTTGGAACCCCGTTGTCCCCCTCCGCCACCCGCGTACTGCTGCTGGGCTCGGGCGAACTTGGCAAGGAAGTGGCCATCGAACTGCAGCGCCTGGGCGTGGAGGTGATTGCCGCCGACCGCTATGCCGATGCCCCGGCGATGCAGGTCGCGCACCGCTCGCACGTGATCGACATGCTCGATGCGATGGCGCTGCGCGCGTTGATCGCGCAGGAGCAGCCGCACCTGGTGGTGCCGGAAATCGAGGCCATCCACACCGAGACCCTGGTCCAGCTGGAACAGGAGCAGGGCCTGCGGGTGATCCCGACCGCACGCGCCGCACGCCTGGCCATGGACCGCGAAGGCATCCGCCGCCTGGCCGCCGAGACCCTTGGCCTGCCGACCTCGCCGTACCGCTTCGTCGATACCGAAGCCGAGTACCGCGCGGCGGTGGCCGCCATCGGCCTGCCGTGCGTGGTCAAGCCGGTGATGTCGTCCTCGGGCAAGGGCCAGAGCACCCTGCGCAGCGAGGCGGATATCGCCCCAGCGTGGGACTACGCGCAGACCGGCGGCCGTGCCGGTGCCGGCCGCTGCATCGTCGAGGGCTTCATCGATTTCGATTACGAGATCACCCTGCTGACCGTGCGCCATGCCGGCGGCACCTCGTTCTGCGCGCCGATCGGCCACCTGCAGAAGGACGGTGACTACCGTGAAAGCTGGCAGCCGCAGCCGATGTCCAGCGCCGCGCTGGCGCGTGCGGAGGAGATCTCGCGCGCGATCACCGACGACCTCGGTGGCTGGGGCCTGTTCGGCGTGGAGCTGTTCGTGAAGGGCGACGAGGTGTGGTTCAGCGAAGTCTCGCCGCGCCCGCACGACACCGGCCTGGTGACCCTGGTCTCGCAGGAGCTGAGCGAATTCGCCCTACACGCACGCGCGATCCTGGGCCTGCCGATTCCGGTGATCCGCCAGAGTGGCCCGTCGGCCTCGTGCGCGCTGCTGGCGCATGGCGAAGGCGTGCCGTACTTCAACAATGTGGCCGCCGCGCTGCAGGTGCCGGACACCGCCGTGCGCCTGTTCGGCAAGCCGAGCGTGCATGGCCACCGCCGCGTGGGCGTGACCCTGGCACGCGCCGGGACCATCGACGAAGCGCGCGCCATCGCGCGTGATGCCGCCGAAGCCATCGGCGTCGAGCTGCGCCCGTAAAACGGTAGCGCCGGGCCATGCCCGGCGCTGCATCCCGGTAGGTACCGACCGTTGGTAGGTACTCTTTATCCCGGTGGGTACCGACCGTTGGTCGGTACGCTTTTCATGCTTGAAAGCCGCCGGGCATGGCCCGGCGCTACCG
This sequence comes from Stenotrophomonas sp. S41, assembly GCF_016624625.1. NCBI lineage: Bacteria > Pseudomonadati > Pseudomonadota > Gammaproteobacteria > Lysobacterales > Lysobacteraceae > Stenotrophomonas > Stenotrophomonas sp. S41. Next base: position 19,817 of record NZ_JACVTV010000054.1, read on the forward strand.
GTTATTTGACGTCCACCCACACCAGGTGGTGGTCGCTGCCGTCGGCGATCTTCGCTTCCGGGCTTTCATTGGCCGGCCAGAAGATGCCGCTGCCGACGTACTCGAAGCCGGTCGAGGGCAGCACGTAATCCAGGCGCATGGTGCCGGACTTCGGGCCGAAATCGCCGGTGGCGTGGAACGGCGCGCCCTTGCGCACGATGCCCTTGGCCGCATAGGCCAGGCTGGTCTGCTCGCCACCGACGCTGCGCGGGGTGGGGTAGCGCAGCACGCGCGGGTTCTCGATCAGGTTGACGATGGCCTCGTGGCGACCGTCGCCGTCCACCGGGTCGTTGTTCAGATCGCCGAAGATCACAAAGCGCGCATCCTGGGCCAGGCCGCCGCAGTGGCCCTTGTCATCGCACAGCCACGGCTTGTCGCCAGCCGACAGGTATTCCTGCCACAGGCGCAGTTCGTCGTGGTTGCGCGCGGCATTGCGCTTTTCCGGGCCGTCGAACACCGGCGGCGTCGGGTGCGAGACCAGCGCGTGGACCACGCCGGTCGGGGTCTTCACCGGCACGTCCCAATGCGACTTGGAGGACAGGCGCAGCTGCGACCACACCTGGTCGTTGTAGAAGCTTTTGCCGGTGCGCGGGTCGACCGGACGGATCGCGCCGGGCATCGTGCTCCACTTCAGCAGCTGGAAGCTGCGCACCTTGGCTTCGTCGATCGGGTAGCGCGACAGCACCAGCATGCCGTACTGGCCCGGGTGCAGGCCGTAGCCCCAGGCGTCGTTGCCGCGGCTGCGGCCTTCGCCGCCGACCGTGCCGTTGCCGTCCAGGTCCAGGCCGCTGGGCACGCCGGTGTTGACCGGGGCCAGGTAGCGGTAGGCGAAGTGCAGCGGCTTGCCGCCGCCGGGCTGGGCCACTTCCAGGTAGCGCTTCTGGAACAGGTCGGCGGCGCGGTGGGCGTCGTCGAAGTCGAACTCGTTCAGCAGCACCAGGTCGGGGCGCACCTGCTGCAGCACCGCGGCGATCTTGCGCGCGTGCTCGCTGTTGCCTTCCAGTTCCTTGATCAGGCCGCCGGCATCATCCGAATACAGCGAGGTGTTGTAGGTGGCCAGGCGCAGCGTCGAGGACGGCTTTTCGGTCATCGCAGGGGACTTGGCGAAGGCGGGGGCGCTGGCGCCGCAGAGCAGGGCCAGGGCGAGGATCAGGGGATGGCGGCGGGTGATGTTCATGGGCCGTATTGTGCACCCGGCCCGGTGTCAGCGGTTTGTCAGCGTCCGTCCAGATCGCTGTCGAAATCATGCCAGCGGCGGCCGTCGTAGGCCTCCAGCGGGCGGTAGCGGCGCTTGTAGTCCATCTTCTGGTGGTCGCGGATCCAGTAGCCCAGGTACAGGTGCGGCAGGCCCTCGCGCCGGGCCCACTCGATCTGCTGCAGGATGGCGAAGGTGCCCAGCCCGCGCGCGGCATGGTCCGGGTCGAAGAAGGTGTAGACCGCCGACAGGCCGTGTTCGGTCACGTCGGTCACCGCCACCCCCAGCAGCTGGCTGGGCTGGCCGTCATGGCCGGGCAGGCGCATTTCCAGGAAGCGGGTATGCGACCAGCTGCCGATCAGGAACTGCTCGAACTCGTGCGGGCCGTGGTCATCCATGCCGCCGTTGGCGTGGCGATGGGTCAGGTAGCGGTGGTACAGGTCGAACAGGTCCTGGCGCGGCATGGCGGCGGTGATGCGCACCTCCAGGTCGGCATTGCGCGCGGCGCAGCGGCGCTGGCTGCGGTCGGCGGCAAAGCGCGCCACCGGGATGCGCACGGCCACGCAGGCATGGCACTGCGCGCAGTGCGGGCGGTAGACCAGGTCGCCACTGCGGCGGAAGCCCCAGCTCAGGGCCAGCGGGTACAGCCCGCCCAGGCGGCGGTCCTGCGGGTCCAGCACCAGATCGCGCGCAACGCGGTCCGACCAGTACCCGCAGGGGTGCTCGCCGGTCTGGAACAGTCTCAGTTCGTCGTCTCTGTCGCCGTGGATCGCCATGGGCACAGCATAGCCCCAGCGTGTCGCAATGGCCGCGACTGTCCGCCGGATGAACGGAACTGGCCGCTGCGTCAACCGATGTCGTGGTCGGGCGTTGTTGTCTCCCGAGGGTGAAGTGATCACCTCGACGCAATGACGCAATCCCCATACCAGGAGTGACTCCATGATCCGTACCCCCCTGCTGCTGGCCCTGCTGCTGGGCACCTCCGCCACCGGCATCGCCCTGGCCGCCGATACCCCCGCCAACCCGAACGCCCCGGCGCAGCGTCATGCCAAGCTGGACACCAATGGCGATGGCGTCATCGACCGCAGTGAAGCCGCCGCCAACCCGCGCCTGGCCGCGAAGTTCGACGAGCTGGACAAGAACAAGGACGGCAAGCTGTCGCGTGACGAGCTGCCGCGCTGGAAGCATGGCCGTCGTGGTGGCCCGGGCGCCTGGATGGCCAAGCTGGACGTGAACAAGGACGGCCGCATCAGCCGTGAGGAAGCCAAGGCCGACCCGCGCCTGGCTGCGCGCTTCGACCAGATGGACGTCAACAAGGACGGCTACCTGGACAAGGCCGACCGCGAGCTGCGCATGAAGCAGCGCCGTGATGCCTGGTTCGCTGCCGCCGACACCAACAAGGACGGCCAGCTGAGCAAGGCCGAGTTCGATGCCGCCAAGGGCCCGATGCACGGTGGCCCGCGCCACGGTGGCCCGCGTGATGGCAACACACCGAAGCCGCCGCGCTGAATCCTGCTACGGTAAGCAACGACAACGCCGGCCTTGTGCCGGCGTTGTCCGCTCCGGGCTTTAAAGCCGCCCGCTGCGCACCAGTGAATACAGCAGCAGGCCGACCACGATCAGGTTCATCACCAGCACGCCGCTCCGCCCGTAGGCCAGCTCGTACTGCCAGTTGATCGCCGATCGACCCTTGCGCGCGGCGTCGCGCGCGATCAACGGTTTCATGATCCGCTGCAGTGGCACCAGACACTGGTAGTTCACTACGCCCAGGCCGATGACCAGGAGGGCAAGCTGCAGCCACAGCGGCACCGCCAGCATCAGCGAGACCAGCAGGCTGGTACAAACGACCATCGCAGTGAACGTGTTGAGGTGCACGAACCGCCGCACCTTGGCCTGCTCCTGCGGCGTGTCTGCAAAGCGCAGCAGGAAGCGGCCGCCGAGATAGCTGCCGGCGACGCCGCCGATCACGCCACCGGCAATGGCGGCCCAGTTGCTGGCGGGAATCAGATGCAGTTGGCTGGCAGCGGCGGTCAACGAACCCATCGCGGCACCGCCCGCGGCGCTGACCCCACCCAGGCCCAGCTTGCTGCCGCCCACGCCCACCCCGGTGCCCAGCAGGATCGCCGCGCTGGCCGTGCCCGGTGCAGCGATCAGCACCATCGACACCACCGTGGTGGCGAATGCGGCACTGGGCGCACTGCTGCGGGCGAAATCGCCGAAGCGCTGCAGCAGGCCGTCGCGCACCTGCGCGCGGGCACGCGACAGGCGCTTGCGCACGGCTGCATCGCTGAGGCCGAGCAGGTCGGCCACCTGCTGTGAGCGCTGGCCCTCGCGGTAGTAGAGCAGCAGCACTTCGCGGCTGTCGCTGGGCAGGGCGGAGATGATGTCCTCGGCGGCCACTTCTTCTTCCAGCCGCTGCAGGCGGTCGACCGCGCCCGGTGTCGGGTCGGCGGCCATGCCCAGCGCGACCTCGGCGGCGTCGCCGGTCAGCGGGCGGCCGCGCTGCGCGCGCAGCCAGTCGCGGGCCAGGTTGCGGGTGATCTGCCGCAGCCACGGCAGGAAGCTGGTGGAGCTGCGCAGCTGGTGCAGCTGCTGCCAGCCTTTGACGAAGGCCTCCTGGGCGATGTCCTCGCTGGCCTGGCGGTCGCGGGTGATGGCCAGGGCGATGGCGGTGACCGTGTTCTGGCAGGCCAGCACGATGCGCCCATAGGCGTGCTGGCAGCCAGTGCTGGCCGCCGGCAGCTCGCGTTCAAGCGTCTCGTCGATCGTTGCAGCGAAAGTCGTCATGGCGGCAGCTCCTGCTGGGATTGTGTCCCAAGACGAAGCTGCGCGCCCGATGTGACCGGTTCGCGCCCTGGTAGCGCCGGGCCATGCCCGGCGGCTTTTCTGTCAGGCCGCTGCGCTCGCCGGGCATGGCCCGGCGCTACCCGCGCATTACGTCGACGGCTGGATGCGGACCCGGACTTCTTCTTCTTCCGGCGGCGCCTGCGGGGCCGGCTGCGCCTGCTGCGGCTGTGCCTGCGGGGCCGGGGCCGGTGCGGCGGGCGCCGGGGCGCCGCGATGGTTCAGGCCGATCACCAGCGCCACGCCGGCGATCACCACCAACAGGGCGATGCGGATGCGCCAGGCCCAGCCGCGGCCACTGCCGGTGGTCTCGGCGGTATCGCGGAAGGCGAATTCGGCGGTCGGGTGGTCGCGGCGGGTGGTGTCGAGCAGGCGTGCGTCACGCAGGATCTCGCGTGCACGCGGCTGGTCGTCGGCTCGCACGATCCACACCGCCGGATAGCCCTGGCTGTTGCCCAGGTCGGTATAGCTGAACTGGCCACGGCGACGGGTCTTGTACGAGCGGCCGTTGGTCACCTTCACTTCGATGTCGTGGCTGCGCAGCAGCTCGGCCACGCCCTCGACGGTTTCCACGCGCTGGCTGCTGAAAATCTGGCGCATTGCTTACTCCTTGGCCGGCACGGCGGCCGCGGCATCCTGGTCCGGTACCACGCGGATCAGGCCTTCCTGGGCGGTGCTGGCCACCAGCACGCCATCACGGGTGAAGAACTGGCCGCGGGCCAGGCCGCGCGAATCCTGCGCGCTGGGGCTGTCCAGCGAATACAGCAGCCAGTCGTCGGCGCGGAACGGGCGGTGGAACCAGATCGCGTGGTCCAGCGAGGCCATCTGCACGTGCGGGTGGTAGTAGCTGATGCCATGCGGGAACGTGGCCGTGCCCAGCAGGTGGAAATCGGAGGCGTAGGCCAGCAGCGCCTGGTGCAGCTCGGGCGCATCGCCGACCGGTTCGCTCAGGCGCAGCCACACCTGGTGGTAGGGCGGGCGCTTGGGCGGGTTCAGTTCGTCGCGCGGGTAGACGTGGCGGAACTCGAACGGGCCCCCGCGCGAGAGCCAGCGCTGCACCTTGATCGGCAGCCGCTCCAGCACCTCGGCCGGCAGCGGGCGGTTCGGTTCGATGTCCTCCGGCTGCGGCACCTCGGGCATCTTGTGCTGGTGCTGGGCACCGGTCTCGGCCTGCTGGAACGAGGCCGCGCAGAAGAAGATCACCTTGCCGTGCTGGATCGCGGTGACCCGGCGCACGGAGAAGCTGCCGCCATCGCGGGTGCGGTCCACGTCATAGACGATGGGGTGGTCGATGTTGCCGGCGCGCAGGAAATAGGCGTGCAGCGAGTGCACGTGGCGGCCGTTGTCGACCGTGGCCTGTGCAGCGGCCAGCGCCTGGCCCAGCACCTGGCCACCGAACACGTACTTGGTGCCGATGTCGCGGCTCTGCCCGCGGAACAGGTTGTCCTCCAGCCGCTCCAGGGTGAGCAGGTCGATCAGCTCGGAGACGACGGGTTCGGGCGTGTCGTTCAAGGGGGCGGCCACAGCAGTGAAGAAGGCTCGATTATACCGGTCAGGGGTCGGATCCCTTTCGCCTTGCGAAAGGGCTCTGACCCCGGGCGAGGCGCGGCGGTTACTTGCCCAGCCTTGCCACCAGCGCCTGCAGGGCATTCTGCGCATCCGGCGCGAACCAGGCCTCGACGAACCGGTCCAGCTGGATCAGGTCCGGGTGCAGGGCTTCCTGCAGGTCGGCACGGGCCACCGCGCGGGTCAGCAGCATCGGCTGCCGTGGCTGCTTCAGCAGGTTCTGCAGCCAGGCAATGGCGCGTGCCACCACCAGGTCGCCCTCGGCGAGTTCATCGACCAGGCCGATCTGCAGCGCCTGTTCGGCCGGCACCAGCGCGCCCGTGGTGAGCAGGATGCCGGAACGGTGCACGCCCACTGCGCGGCGCAGCAGGCGCTGGATGCCTTCGGGCGCCACCAGGCCCACCTGCACCTCGTTCAGGCCGATGGCATAGGGGCGGGCCGGGTCGGCACTGCGCGCCATCACCCGGTAATCGCAGCACAGCGCCAGCACGCAGCCGCCGGCCGGCGCATGGCCGGTGATGGCCGCCACCACCGGGATGCGGCTCTCGGCCACGCTGCGCACCGCGCCGAAGAAGGCGTTCCAGCTGTCCAGCAGCTTGTGCTTGTCATCGCCGTGGGAGAGCAGGTGCGGCACGTCCATGCCGCCGGTGAAGACCCGCTCGCTGCCCGACAGCACGATGCCGTGCGCGTCCTCGGCCATGGCCAGCTCGATGGCGTGGATCAGCTGCCGGCACAGTTCGGTGTCCAGTGCGTTGACCGGTGGCCGCGCCAGGCGCAGTTCACGGATGGGGCCATGGTTGATCACCTCGATGAGCGTCGTCATGCTGCGGTCTCGTTGCGGACAGGAATCTGAGGCGATGATAACCAAACCATTCGTTGGCGTATTGTTGCTGCTGTGTGCGGGCGCAGCATCGGCGGCGACCGCCGTCCCGGCCTGCGTCACCGTGCAGCAGGGCTGGGCGCGCCTGCCGCCAAACCCGGCCATGCCGATGACCGCTGGCTACGGGGTGATCCGCAACGGCTGCGCCAAAGCGGTGGCCATCAGCGGCGCACGCAGCGCCATTTTCAGCGACGTGTCGCTGCACGAAACCACGATCGTCGATGGGGTCAGCCGCATGCGTGCGGTCGAGCGCCTGCCGCTGGCACCGGGCGCGCGCGCCGAGCTCAAGCCCGGTGGCCTGCACCTGATGCTGATGGAGGGCAAGGGCGCGCTGAAGGAAGGGCAGGTCGTGCCGTTGCAGCTGCAGCTGGAGGGCGGTGGCGAAGCCAGCGTGACGCTGACGGTGCGCAAGGCCGCGCCGTAACGGGATGGTGGTGCCGGCCGCCGTAGAGTCGAGCTTGCTCGACTGCTCCGGCCAACAGCAGTCGAGCAAGCTCGACTCTACGAAGCGCAGGCGACACACCCGGTAGCGGGGGGGGCGCGGCCCGGGGGGGGGGGGAGCAATATGCCTCGAAAAAACCCC
>NZ_JACVTV010000055.1:0-26923 GCF_016624625.1 Stenotrophomonas sp. S41
GCGCGCCCCCCTCCGGGGGGGCCAAACGGGCTCGGGGGGGGCGGGCCCGGGCGGGTTTTCTGCGTCAGCCGCGGCTGCGCGCCGGGGCGCCGTTGGCCTTGTAGTACGGCGCGGTGCTGCGGGCCAGCGGGGTGCGGCCGCGGATCACGTCGGCCAGCTTCTCTGCAATCATGATGGTCGGCGCGTTGAGGTTGCCGGTGACCACCTGCGGCATGATCGAGGCATCGACGATGCGCAGGCCGTCCAGCCCGTGTACGCGGCCTTGGCCATCGACCACCGCCATCGGGTCATCGGCGTGGCCCATCTTGTTGGTGCACGAGGGGTGGTAGGCGGTCTCGGCGTGCTCGCGCACGAAGCCATCAATCTGCGCATCGGTCTGCAGCTCGCGGCCGGGCGAGATCTCGCGGCCGCTGTACGGTGCCAGCGCCGGCTGCGCGAAGATCTCGCGGGTGATGCGGATGGCCGCGCGGAATTCGCGCCAGTCCTGCTCGTGCGACATGTAGTTGAACAGGATGCTGGGGTGCACGCGCGGATCCTTGGACACGACCTGGACGCGGCCACGGCTGGGCGAGCGCATCGAGCCGACGTGCATCTGGAAGCTGTGCGCCTTGATCGGGTTGGAGCCGTTGTAATTGATGGCCACCGGCAGGAAGTGGTACTGCAGGTTCGGCCAGTCGAAGGCCTCGTCGCTGCGGATGAAGCCACCGGCCTCGAACTGGTTGCTGGCGCCGATGCCGGTGCCCAGGAACAGCCATTCGGCGCCGATGGCCGGCTGGTTGTGTAGTTTCAACGCCGGGGCCAGCGATACCGGCTTTTTGCATTCGTACTGCAGGTACATTTCCAGGTGATCCTGCAGGTTGGCGCCGACGCCGGGCAGGTGGTGCACCAGATCGATGTCCAGGCTGCGCAGCAGATCGGCCGGGCCGACGCCGGAGCGCTGCAGGATCTGCGGCGAGGCAATGGCGCCGCCACACAGCAGCACTTCGCGGCGGGCGGTGGCGCGCTGCGGCTGGTCGTTGTGCAGCCACTGCACGCCCACTGCGCGCTTGCCCGAGAACAGGATGCGGTCGGTAAGGGCGTGGGTAACGATGGTGAGGTTCGGGCGCGGCCTGGCCAGGTCCAGGTAGCCGCGGGCGGTGCTGGAGCGGCGGCCCTTCGGCGTGACCGTGCGGTCCATCGGGCCGAAGCCTTCCTGCTGGTAGCCGTTGAGGTCATCGGTGCGCGGGTAGCCGGCCTGCACGCCGGCTTCGACCATCGCGGCGAACAGTTCGTTGTTGCCGGCCTTGGGCGTGGTCACCCGCAGCGGGCCGTCGCCACCGTGGTAGTCGTTGGCGCCGATGTCGCGGGTCTCGGCCTTGCGGAAGTACGGCAGGCAGTCCAGGTAGGTCCAGTCTTCCAGGCCCGGCATGCTGGCCCAGTGGTCGTAGTCCATCGCGTTGCCGCGGATGTAGCACATGCCGTTGATCAGCGACGAGCCGCCCAGGCCCTTGCCACGGCCGCAATCCATGCGGCGGTTGTTCATGAAGGGCTCGGGGTCGGTCTTGTACGCCCAGTTGTAGCGCTTGCCCTGCAGCGGGTAGGCCAGTGCAGCCGGCATCTGGGTGCGGAAGTCGAGGCGGTAGTCCGGGCCACCGGCTTCCAGCAGCAGCACGCTGACATCGGCATCCTCGGTGAGGCGGGTGGCCAGCACGTTGCCCGCCGAACCGGCGCCGATGATGATGTAGTCGTACTCGTTGGGGGTGCTCATGAGGGTTCTCCTGCGGGCCGGGAGGCGCGTTGCGCAGCTCTCCCGGCGGAATGTCGATCCGGCGTTCGCGCCGGGCGGCTGGCTCAGGGCGCGCTGATCAGAGCACGCTGATCAGAACACGCTGGCGTAGTCGCCCAGTTCGACCTGCACCGACTTGATGCGGGTGTAATGGCCCAGCGTGGACAGGCCGTTCTCGCGGCCGACGCCGGATTGCTTGTAGCCGCCGACCGGCATTTCCGCGGGGGATTCGCCCCAGGTGTTGATCCAGCAGATGCCGGCTTCGAGGCGGTGGATGATGCGGTGGGCGCGGCTGATGTCACGGCTGACCACGCCGGCGGCAAGGCCGAAGGTGGTGTCGTTGGCGCGGCGCACGGCTTCGTCCTCGTCGTCGTAGGCGAGGATGCTCATGACCGGCCCGAAGATCTCTTCGCGGACGATGGTCATGTCATCGCGGCAGTCGGAGAACACGGTCGGCAGCACGTAGGCGCCATCGGCCAGCACGCCTTCCTGCGCACGGCCGCCGCCGGTCAGCAGGCGTGCGCCTTCGGCCTTGCCGCTGTCGATGTAGCGCAGCACGTTCTGCATGTGCGGGAAGCTGACCATCGGGCCGAAGTTGGTGTCGGCGGCCTGCGGATCGCCGATGCGGATGCGTTTGACCCGCTCGACCACGGCGGCCTCGAACGCGGTCAGCATGCTGCGCGGCACGAACACGCGGGTGCCGTTGGTGCAGACCTGGCCGGAGCTGAAGAAGTTGGCCATCACCGCGATGTCGGCCGCACGGTCCAGATCGGCGTCATCGCAGATGACCAGCGGCGACTTGCCGCCCAGCTCCATGGTCACTTCCTTCAGGGACGACGACGCGGCGGCGGCCATCACCTTCTTGCCGGTGGCCACGCCGCCGGTGAAGGAGATCTTCTCGATCACCGGGTGTTCGGTGAGCCAGTTGCCGATCTCGCCGCCCGGGCCCTGCACCACGTTGAACACGCCGTCCGGCACGCCGGCTTCGCTGTAGATTTCGGCGAGCTTCAATGCGGTCAGCGGGGTCACTTCGGAGGGCTTGAACACCATCGCGTTGCCGGCGGCCAGCGCAGGCGCCGACTTCCACAGCGCGATCTGGATCGGGTAGTTCCAGGCACCGATGCCGGCGACCACGCCCAGCGGTTCGCGGCGGGTATAGAAGAAGCTCGATTCACGCAGCGGCAGCTGGATGCCCTCGATGGCGGTGGCCAGGCCGGCGTAGTACTCCAGCACGTCGGCGCCGGTGACGATGTCCACCGTGGTGGTTTCGGCCAGCGCCTTGCCGGTGTCCAGGGTTTCCAGCTGGGCCAGCGCATCATTGCGTTCGCGCAGGAGGTCGACCGCGCGGCGCAGGATGCGCGAGCGCTCCATCGCGGTCATCGCCGCCCAGACCTTCTGGCCTTCGGCCGCGCTCTGCACCGCGCGCTCGACGTCGGCCTGGCTGGCGATCTGCACTTCGGCCAGGACCTGGCCGTTGGCCGGGTTGATGGTCTGGAAGGTCTTGCCGCTGGTGGCGTCGACGCGTCGGCCGTGGATGTAGAGCTGTTGGACGGGCAGGGCGGTCATGGGGCACTCCTGGAAACAAAGGGGAAGGGCTTGAAGCTGCTTATACGCCCTCGGGCTGCAGCTGGAAGTCGATGTAGGCGTACGCCAGCGCGCGGGCGGCGGTGGTGTCGAACGGGCCACCGACCAGGCTGCCGCGCAGCCACAGGCCGTCGATCATCGCGGCCAGGCCACGGGCGGCGTCGCGGGCGCGTTCGGCCGGCAGCGCGCGGTGGAACTGATGGGCCAGGTTGGAATACAGCCGTTGGTCGTTGATGCGCTGCAGGCGGGCCAGTTCCGGCTGGTGCATGCTCGCCGCCCAGAAGGTCAGCCAGACGCGCATGGCCGGGCCGCTGGTCTGGGTCTGGTCGAAGTTGCCATCGACCAGCGCGCGCAGCTGGGCCCGCGGGTCTGCATCGGCCTTGGCGCGGTACTGGGCGAAGGCGTCTTTCAGTTCGTTGAGGATCTGCCGCATCGCGGCGTTGAGCAGGCCGGCCTTGTCGCCGAAGTAGTGGGCGACGATGCCGGTGGACAGGCCGGCCTGGCGGGCGATGGTGGCCACGGTGGCGTCGGCCAGGCCGATATCGTGGATCACCTGGAAGGTCGCCTGGATCAGCTGCTCGCGGCGGATCGGTTCGATGCCTTTCTTCGGCACGGTCTCACCTGGGGCATGGGCGTTGGCCCGAGGTGGACAGTATCGCGTTTGTTGATTGAACGTCCAATCAACAAAAAGTGAAGGTGGCGTTTGAATGGGGGTTCGGGGTCAGAGCCCTTTCCTTTGGAAAGGGATCCGACCCCGGGATCCGACCCCTTGGCTTACAGGCGGAGGGCGGCTTCCAGCAGCGGGGTGGCCCAGGCGGGCGTGGCCGCCAGCTGGGCGAGGTCGTCGGGCTCGGGGTACAGCACCTGCCCATCCTCCATCTGCAGCAGCAGCTGTGGGTCGGGCACGGCCTCGCCGGGGGCGGCGTCGGCGCTGTTGTCGTAGACCTGCAGCTGGGCCAGCACCGGCATCAGGCGCACCAGATTCTGCTGGGCCAGCGGCCAGCGCCGGCGGATGTCGGCTTCGTTGATGGGATGGCCACCGCTGCGCACCCGCGCCTGCACCCGCGCGATGTGCTGCTCGGGGCTGGAAAGGCCGCAGAACCACATCAGGACATCGTGGCTGCGGCTGGCTTCATGCAGCAGGGCGGCGATGGAATTGCCGCCCAGGGTGGTTTCGAAGGCATGGTTGTGGCCCTGCTCAAGGGCATCGCGGATGCGGTTGACGCCTTCCTGCCAGGCCTGGCCATTGGCTTCGGCCTGCGACAGGCCCGACAGCTCGCGCAGCCCGCGGGCGAAGGTGTCCGGGTTGAACCAGTCCAGCCCGGCCTCGCGCAGTACGTGGCCGCCCACCGAACTCTTGCCGGCGCCATTGACGCCGGCAAGGACATACAGGAACGGTCGCGACATCAGTGCCCCGTGCCGGCCTTGACCTGACCCTTCAGGCGGGCCGGGCGGCGCAGCAGGGCGCGCGCGGTGTCACCGGCCTGGGCCTGCTGCAGCACGGCCAGGCGCTGGTCGAAGCCGGCACGCAGTTCGGCCAGGCCCGGGGCCTGCCCGCGCAGTTCCTCCAGCGAGGATTCCAGTGCCTCCACCCGGGCCTGCAGGGCGCGGTACTGCTCGATGGAGACGATGACCGCCTGCGGCTCGTTGTGGTTGGTGACCACCACCATGCGCTGGTCGCGGACCTCCTGCATGACCTTGCGCCAGTGCTCCTTCACCGACGAGGCGGTGGTGTGGGTCAGCTCGTTGATCGGGTCGAAGCGGACGGGGAGGTGAAGCATGGCGAAGCTCCAGCGGGGGTATGGGCCCACCTTACGCCTGTTTCGTGCGAATTGCATGAATCGGGAAAAATATGAAAATTGGGCGGGTTATGGAAACGGCCGGATCGATGTCGATCCGGCCGTTTCAGGTTCGCGTTATTTGCTGGCCAGCTGGCGCAGCACGTACTGCAGCAGGCCGCCGTGGCGGAAGTACTCGACTTCCTTCGGGGTCAGCAGCATCACCGACACCTCGAAGGTCTTCTTCGTGCCATCGGCCTTGGTCGCGGTCACCGTGGCGCGCTTGCTGGCACCATCTTCCAGGCCGGTGATGTCGATCGTCTCCGAGCCGTCCAGCCCCAGCGACTGTGCGTTCTCACCGTTGCGGAACTGCAGCGGCAGCACGCCCATGCCGACCAGGTTGGAGCGGTGGATGCGCTCGAAGCTCTCGGCCACGACCGCCTTCACGCCCAGCAGCAGGGTGCCCTTGGCCGCCCAGTCGCGCGACGAGCCGGTGCCGTATTCCTTGCCGGCCAGCACCACCAGCGGCACGTTGTCGGCCTTGTACTTCATGGCCGCGTCGTAGATCGCCAGCTTTTCCGGCTGGCCACCGTTGGCCGGGTAGTACAGGGTGTTGCCGCCTTCCTCGCCACCAAACATCAGGTTCTTGATGCGGATGTTGGCGAAGGTGCCGCGGACCATGACGTCATCGTTGCCGCGGCGGCTGCCGTAGCTGTTGAAGTCGGCCGGCTGCACGCCGCGTTCCTGCAGGAAGCGGCCCGCCGGCGAATCCTTCTTGATGTTGCCGGCCGGGGAGATGTGGTCGGTGGTGATCGAATCGCCGAACAGGCCCATCACGCGTGCGCCGTGCACGTCGTCGATGCTGCCGGTCTGCATGGTCATGCCATCGAAGTACGGCGGGTTCTTGATGTAGGTGGAGGCGTCGCTCCACTCGTACAGGTTGCCGTCCGGCGAGGCGATGGTGTTCCAGCGGCTGTCACCCTTGAACACGTCGGCGTAATTCTGCTTGAACATCTCCGGGCCGATGGTCGCGGCGATGACGTCGCCGATTTCCTTGTTGCTCGGCCAGATGTCGCGCAGGAACACCGGCTGGCCATCGCTGCCGGTGCCCAGCGGCTGGGTGGTCAGGTCGATGTCGGTGGTGCCGGCGATGGCATAGGCCACCACCAGTGGCGGGCTGGCCAGGTAGTTCATCTTCACTTCGGGGTGCACGCGGCCCTCGAAGTTGCGGTTGCCCGACAGCACCGAGGTGACCACCAGGTCGCCGGTGGCGATACCGGCGCTGACTTCGGCCGGCAGCGGGCCGGAGTTGCCGATGCAGGTGGTGCAGCCGTAGCCGACCACGTAGAAGCCGATCTTCTCCAGCTCCTTCAGCACGCCGGCCTTTTCCAGGTAATCGGTGACCACGCGCGAGCCTGGGCCGAGCGAGGTCTTCACCCACGGCTGGCGGTTCAGGCCCTTGGCCGCGGCGTTGCGGGCCAGCAGGCCGGCGCCGATCATCACCGCCGGGTTGGAGGTGTTGGTGCAGGAGGTGATGGCGGCGATGACCACTGCGCCGTCCTTCAGACGCACCTTGCGGCCTTCGGTCTCGATGTCCGCATAGCCCCTGGCCAGCTGCTCGTTGCCGACCGCCGCACCGCCGCCTTCGTTGACGAAGGTGGAGACATCGGCGCTGCGCTTGTCACGGTTGGCGGTGAGGCCGGCCAGCGATTCGCGGTAGTTCTTCTGCACGTCTTCCAGCAGCACGCGGTCCTGCGGGCGCTTGGGGCCGGCCAGCGACGGCTTGACCGTGCCCATGTCCAGTTCCAGCGTGGTGCTGTACTGGGCCGGCGCGCTGCCCGGTTCGTGCCACAGGCCTTGGGCCTTGGCATAGGCCTCGACCAGGTTGATCTGCTCGTCGCTGCGGCCGGACAGGCGCAGGTAGTTCAGCGATTCGTGATCGATCGGGAAGATGCCGCAGGTGGCGCCGTACTCGGGCGCCATGTTGCCGATCGTGGCGCGGTCGGCCAGCGGCAGGTGCTGCAGGCCGTCGCCGTAGAACTCGACGAACTTGCCGACCACGCCGAGCTTGCGCAGCATCTGGGTGACGGTCAGCACCAGGTCGGTGGCGGTGGCGCCCTCGGGCAGCTTGCCGGTCAGCTTGAAGCCGACGACCTGCGGAATCAGCATCGAGGAGGGCTGGCCAAGCATGGCCGCCTCGGCCTCGATGCCGCCCACGCCCCAGCCGAGCACGCCGATGCCGTTGATCATCGTGGTGTGGCTGTCGGTACCGAACACGGTATCGGGGTAGGCCACGGCGCGACCGTCCTTGTCGGCGGTCATCACCACGCGGGCCAGGTTTTCCAGGTTCACCTGGTGGACGATGCCGGTGTTGGGCGGCACCACCTTGAAGTTGTCGAAGGCCTTCTGGCCCCAGCGCAGGAAGCCGTAGCGTTCCTGGTTGCGCTGGAATTCGATCTTGCCGTTGAGGTCCAGCGCGTCGGGCTTGCCGAATACATCGACCTGCACCGAGTGGTCGATGACCAGTTCGGAGGGGATCTGCGGGTTGATCTGCTCGGGCTTGCCGCCCAGCTTGACCACCGCATCGCGCATGGCGGCCAGGTCGACCACGCAGGGCACGCCGGTGAAGTCCTGCAGGACCACGCGCGCGGGCATGAAGGCGATTTCGGTATCCGGCTCGGCGCTGGGCTGCCAACGCGCCACCGCTTCGATGTGGTCGGGGCCGACGGTGGCGCCGCCGTCCTCGTGCCGGAGCAGGTTCTCCAGCAGGATCTTCATCGAGTAGGGCAGGTGGGAGATGTCGAAGCGCTTGCCGAGCGTGGGAAGGCTGAAGTAGTCGTAGATCTTGCCGCCGACGTCCAGCTGGCTGCGGGTGGAGAACGAATCGCTCATGCGGGATGACTCCTCTTGCGGATGGCTTGCTCTGGCCCGCCGTGGCAGGCCTGCTTGCGTTTGCCGGTGGCGTTCCGGCCGCCGGATCCCCGTCAGTATGGCCGAGCGGGGAGTGGCCGGAACGCCCTTGGCGCAGGACGCAAGGTTACATGGCTGTATGTAGTGCCGATGTCACGGTTTGCCGCGCCACTGGCTCATCAGCATCTGCAGGAAGCGCTCGGCGGTGGGCGAGAGCAGGGCGCCGCGGCGACGCACGATGCCGATGGTGCGCGAGACGACCGGGTTGCCGATCGGGCGGGTCACCAGGATCGGGTGGTCGCCATCGGGGGTGGCCATCTTCGGCAGCACCGACACGCCGATGCCCGCTTCGACCATGCCCAGTGACGTGGACAGGTGGGTGACTTCGTAGTGCCAGCTCAGTTTCAGATTCTCGCGCGCCAGTGCGCCATCGAGCAGGGTGCGGTTGCCGCTGGTGCGGTGCACGGTGATCAGCTGGTGCTGGGCCAGGTCCGCCCATTCGACCTTGCGTTTGCGGGCCAGCGGATGGTCGCGGCGGCAGGCGAGCACGAAGGGGTCCTCGGCCAGCACGTCGAAGTCCAGGTTGGGGTCGTTGGCACCCATGAAGTTGATGCCGAATTCCACTTCGCCACGTTCCACCGCCTGCAGGCCCTCGGTGGCCGGAATGTCCAGGATGCGGAAGCGCACGTTGGGATGCGCTTCGTGGAAGCGTGCCATCACGCTGGGCAGGAAGTAGAACGCGGCCGTCGGCAGGCAGGCGATGGTCACCGTGGCGCCACGGGTGTCCTCGCGGCCGCGCAATGAGAACAGCGAGCCGTCGAATTCCTCCAGCATGCGCCGCACCAGTGGCAGCAGGTTCTCGCCGACGGCGGTGGTGCTGACGCTGCGCGTGGTGCGCTCCAGCAGAGGTGAGCCGACGGCCTGTTCCAGCTTCTGGATGCGGCGGCTGAGTGCCGGCTGCGACACGTGCAGGCTTTCAGCGGCGCGGTGGAAGCTGCGGGTCTCGGCAACGAGGAGGAAGGCGCGAAGGTCCAGAATCTCGCAATTGATGCTCATGGGGTATCAATCATCCAAAAATCAGCAATTCACAGATCAATCGGGGTCATGCCAGTATCGAATCACAGAGGGGGTATTCATCCCCTATACGCATCAATCTAGCACACGTATGTCCAACGATCTGCTCAGCATTCCCTGCGTCCTCATGCGCGGCGGTACCTCCAAAGGCCCCTTCTTCCTGGCATCCGATCTGCCGGCGGACAGCGCCCAGCGCGACCGCCTGCTGCTGGAAGTCATGGGCTCGGGCCACCCGCTGCAGATCGATGGCATCGGCGGGGGCAACGCACTGACCAGCAAGGTGGCGATCATCGACCGGTCCAGCCGCGCCGACGCGGACGTGGACTATCTGTTCGCCCAGGTGCGGGTGGAGCAGAAGGTGGTCGACACCTCGCCGAACTGCGGCAACATGCTGGCCGCCGTCGGCCCCTACGCCATCGAGCGCGGGCTGGTGCAGGCACAGGACCCGCAGACCCGGGTACGCATCTTCAACGTCAATACCGGCAAGCTGATCGTGGCCACGGTGGAAACGCCGGGCGGTGAGGTGGTCTACCGCGGTGATACGCGGATCGCTGGTGCGCCGGGCTCGGCCTCGCCGGTGCGGCTCTCCTTCCTGGATGCGGCCGGCGCCCGTACCGGCAAGCTGCTGCCCAGCGGGCATGCGCAGGAAACCATCGACGGCGTGGCGGTGAGCCTGGTCGACTGTGCGATGCCGATGATGCTGGTGCGCGCCGAGGACATGGGCGTGCGCGGCGATGCCTCGCCGGCCGAACTGAATGCGGATGCGGGCTTCCTCGCCCGTCTTGAAGCCCTGCGCATCGAAGCCGGCGCCCGCATGGGTATCGCCGATGCCGGCAACAAGGTGATCCCCAAGCCGGTGCTGCTTTCTGCACCGCAGCACGGCGGCCACCTGCAGGTGCGCTATTTCATGCCCCATCAATGCCACACCGCGCTGGCGATCACCGGCGGGGTTGGCTTGGCGACGGCGGCCGTCACCCCGGGCACGCTGGCCAACACTTTCGTCGGATGCCTGGGCCTGCCCGGCAGCATTACCCTCGAACATCCGAGCGGGGCCCTGGACGTGGGCCTGAGCCGAAGCTCGGACGATGCGCCGGTGGTTGCCAGCGTGGTCCGTACCGCCCGCCGCCTGTTCGAAGGCCGCGTGTTCGCGACCTCGCCCGCAACCACCGAGACCTGTTCCACCCAAGCCCGCCAATGGACTTCAGCGGCATGACCTGAAACCGGTCGGGCCCGCGCAGCCGCGCGTGGCCGGCCACCACAACGTAGATGCTTCACTCCTGGGAGGGATGATGTACAAGCAGATGTTCATGGCCGCGCTGTGCGCGGCTGGCCTGGCCATGGCCGGGTGCAGCAAGAATGGGGCCGATGCGCAGGGCGCGGCCGCCGGCAGCGGCGACACCACGCCGGTGCGGATCAGCGTGGGGTCCTACAACCTCAACAACCTGCCGTTCTTCATTGCCGATTCCAAGGGCTACTTCAAGGACGTCGGCCTGGAGGTGAAGACCGAGAACTTCGCCCAGGGCGGTTCGAAGGTGCTGCAGGCGCTGGTGGCCAACTCCACCGACGTGGCCGTGGGCTTCTATGACCACACCATCCAGATGCAGGCAAAGCGCAAGGACGTGGTGGGCTTCGTGCTGCTGTCGCGCAACTCCGGCCTGGTGATGGCCGGCCGCGATGACGCGACCTTCGACCCGGCACGCCCGGACACGATCAAGGGCCAGAAGGTCGGCATCACCGCGCCGGGCTCCTCGTCCGACTTCTTCGTCCGCCACTTCCTGGCCCAGCATGACATTCCGGTGGACAGCATCTCGCTGATCGGCGTCGGTTCGGGTGCGGCAGCGGTGGCTGCACTGGAGCAGGGCAAGATCGACCTGCTGGTGAACTACGACCCGGCCGCCACCCTGATCACCGAGCGCAAGGTCGGGAAGATCATCATCGATGCGCGCAGTGACGAGGGCGCACGCCAGGTCTACGGCGGCCTGTACCCGACCTCGGTGATGTATGCCAACCGCAGCTTCCTGGAGCAGCGCCCGGAAGCGGCCGAGAAGATCGCCCGTGCCGAGCAGATGGCCCTGAAGTTCATCGCCGACAACAGCGCCGAGGACATCGTCGCCGCGCTGCCGGACAGCTATGTCTCCGGTGACCGCGCCACCTACGCCCGTGCCGTGGAGAACGCCCGCGCGATCTTCACCACCGACGGTCACTTCACCGCGGCCGATCTGGAGACGCCGCTGAAGGTGCTGCGCGAGTTCAACAAGGATGTCGCCAACGCTGACATCGACCTGTCCAAGACCTACACCAATGCCTTCGTCGAGCGTGCCCACGCTGCGACGCCGGCTGCCCAACCGTAAGCGGAGGTAACCCCATGGCCCTCAATGCCACCGTGCGCCAGCTCAATGGCGCGCCGCAGCTGGAGCCTGCACAGACCATGGTCGCCATCAACAAGGTGACCATGTCCTTCGGCGAATTCACCGCCGTGCGTGATGTCGACATCCAGGTGGGCGACGGCGAGTTCCTCGCCATCGTCGGCCCCACCGGCTGCGGCAAGAGCACCATCCTCAATTCCGTGGCGGGGCTGCTGAAGCCCTCGTCCGGTGACGTGGCCATCGACGGCCGCACCGTCAGCGGCGTGCAGGAGTCGGTCGGCTACCTGTTCCAGCAGGACGCACTGCTGCCGTGGAAGACCGCCTACCAGAACGTCGAGCTGGGCCTGCGCTTCCGTGGCGTGCCAGAGGCAGAGCGCAAGGCCAAGGCCAATGCGTGGCTGGCCAAGGTCGGGCTGACCGGCTTCGAGCACCGTTACCCGCACCAGCTGTCCGGTGGCCAGCGCAAGCGCGTGCAGATGGCGCAGGCGCTGATCGTCGAGCCGAAGGTGATCCTGATGGACGAGCCGTTCTCGGCGCTGGACATCCACACCCGCCACCTGATGCAGAACGAGCTGCTGCGCCTGTGGCAGGAGGATCGCCGCTCGGTGATCCTGATCACCCATGACCTTGAAGAAGCCATCGCCCTGGGTGACCGCGTGGTGGTGCTGTCCTCCGGTCCGGCCAGCCGCGTCGTGCGCAGCTTCGACGTGGATCTGGAACGGCCGCGCAATGTCGCCGAAATCAAGCTGGACGAACGTTTCACCGACCTGTACCGCGACATCTGGGCCTGCCTGCGCGGCGAAGTGGAGAAGAGCTATGCACGCCAAGACTGACAAATTCATCCAGCTGGCCCTGGTCATCGCCGTATTCGGTGGCTGGGAAGGCGGCATCGCGCTGGGCGTGATCGATCCGTTCTTCTTCCCCTCGCCGACAGCGATCGTGCAGCAGGCCTGGACCTGGTTGTCCGATACCTCGTTCTACCAGCACGTCTACATCACCCTGACAGAGACCGCGCTGGGCTACCTGATCGGTACCGGCCTGGGCGTGGCCGGCGGTGTCTGGCTCGGCCTGAGCCGCCGCTCGGCGCGCATCCTGGATCCCTTCATCAAGGGCTTCAATGCGATCCCGCGCGTGGTGCTGGCACCGATCTTCGTGCTCTGGCTGGGCCTGGGCCTGTGGTCGAAGGTGGCCCTGGCGGTGACCCTGGTGTTCTTCACCACGTTCTTCAACGCCATGCAGGGCGTGCGCGAAGTGAACCCGGTGGTGCTGGCCAATGCCCGCATCCTCGGTGCGGGCCGCAGTGACCTGCTGCGCCACGTGTACTTCCCCGCGGCCGCCAGCTGGATCCTGTCCTCGCTGCGTACCTCGGTGGGCTTTGCCGTGGTCGGCGCCATCATCGGCGAATACCTGGGTGCCTCGGCGGGCCTGGGTTACCTGATCGCGCAGGCCGAGGGCAACTTCAATGCCGTGGGTGTGTTTGCCGGCATCATCATCCTGGCCGCCTTCGTGCTGGTCATCGATGCCCTGCTCGACGTGGTCGAGAACAAGCTGATCACCTGGCGTCCCAACACCCAGGCACAGGCCACCAGCTGACCGCGCTGCGCTGAGCCCGCATGCCGTGCCGCCGGGCTGATCCGGCGGCGCGCGCTGCCTCCCCCGATCTTCCCCCGCACCATCGCAACAGGCCAGCGCCAGGCCAGGGGGCCGGCTGGCCGGAGAGAGAACCCATGAACAAGCACACCGTGCTGCCCCGCGCAGCGCTGTCGGTCGCGCTCGGCCTGCTGTTGGCCAGCGGCCATGCGGGGGCGCAGTCCGCCCCGGCGCCGTTGAGCCAGGCCGAGCTTTCGGCGCTGGTGCAGCAGCAGGCGCTGCAGATCCAGCAGCTTGAAGCCCGCCTGCGTGCCGTCGAAGGCGGGCAGGGGGCTGCCGCAGCCCCGGTCGCGGCACCGGCGCCTGCGCCTGCGCTGGAAACCCGGGTGGCCGCGCTGGAGTCGAGCCAGTCCAAGGCGCCCAAGGTGTCCTGGGCCAAGGGTGCCCCGGAGTTCAGCAGCGCCGATGGCAAGGTCGCCTTCCGCCCGCGCGGCCGCATGTTTGTCGATGGCTCCAGTACCGACGGCTCGTCGGTGGCCGACCGCAACATCTCCGGCACCGAGATCCGCTCGGTACGCCTGGGCGCCGAGGGCCGCTACGGCATCCTCGGCTGGGCGGTGGAGGGCGACTTCGCCGACAACGCGGTGGCCTGGAAATCGGTCTATGCCACCGTCGACCACCGCCTGTTCGGCTTGCCGGCCGACCTGACCGTGGGCAACCGCCTGAACGACCGCGGCATCGATGGCTCCAGCAGCACCTCCAACACGCCGTTCCCGGACCGCAACGTGGTCGGCACGCTGATGCTGCCGCAGCGCGGCCTGTTCGGCGTCGGCCTGACCGAGCGCGTCTATGGCAAGGGCTGGCATGCCAGCCTGTCGGTGGCGGGCAACGACCTGAACAACGCCGGCAACGACAATGACAGCCAGACCTGGGCGACCCGTGTGCACTGGAACCCGGTGGCCAGCAAGGCCGCTACCGTTCACCTGGGGGCCTGGGCGTTCCATGAGGAGATCGCCGCCGGCGCCAGCGGCGTGCTGCGCAGCTCGGCCATCGCCGGGCACTTCAACGATCTGGTGAAGATCGCCCCGGGCACCCTGGTGGGCGCCGAGCGCAGCACGGCCTACGGCCTGGAAGCGGCGGGGTTCTTCGGCCCGGCGTGGGCCACCGGCGAATGGGGCACGCGCAACCTGCGCGGGGTCGACGCCAGCGGCCGCTACGACCTGGACCACCAGGCCTGGGCGGTTTCGGCCGGCTGGTTCCTGGCGGGCGCGGTGCCGGCTTACTCCGGCAAGGCGGGCACCTGGGGCAAGGTGAAGGTGGCCGACCCGGTGACCGACGGCGGCGCCGGCGCCTGGGAGCTGAAGGCGCGGTATGAGGACGTGGACTACGCCGAGCTGCCCACCGGCGGCACCGGCCACGCCTGGACGCTGGGAACGAACTGGTACCTGAACGACTACAGCCGCGTGATGTTCGAGGCGATCCGCTGGCAGACCCACAACCGCAGCGGCAGCGGGCAGGGCAGGGACGAAGGCACCACCTTCAATACCCGCCTGCAGGTGGCGTTCTAAGTACGTGGCTGGCGGTATGGCCCCTTCGGTATGTATAATTCGTGCATACCGAAGAGGGCCTACCCATGGAAGCCACCGTTGCAGAGCGCGGACAGATCACCCTGCCCAAGGCAGTGCGTGACGCGCTGGGCCTGACCAAGGGCACCCAGCTGAAGGTCGAGCTGGACGGCAGCCGGATCATTCTGCGCAAGAGTGTTGACGATGCCATTTCACGGGCGCGCGGCAAGTTCGCGCTCGATGGCTTCGATTCGGCCGAAGCGGCCGTGCGCTCGGTGCGCGACGAGGAGTAAGCCGTGATGATCGCCGTCGATTCCCCGGTCCTGGTCGAACTGCTCAGCAACGGCCCGCAGGCCGATGCGGTGGAAGCCATCCTGCGCCAGAGCCTGGTCGGCGGCCGCGTGGTGGTCTGCGGCGCGACCCTGGCCGAAGTCTGCGCCTCGCTGCGCGGCGGCGCCGAGGTGCTGGAAGCACTGGAAGAAATGGGCGTGCACTTCAATGCGCTGGAGGCCAAGTCGGCCCTGCGCGCCGGCGAGATGCACCGCCGCCACCGCCAGCGCAGCGGCAGCCGCCGCAGCCTGGACGAATTCATGGTCGGCGCCCACGCACTGCTGCAGTGCGATGGCCTGATCACCTGGAACGACACGTTTTACCGCGACTACTTCAAGGGCCTGAAGCTGATCGTGCCGCAAGCCTGAGCCCATCTTTTTTTCAACCTACGCATTACCCGGGAGTTGTCATGTTGGAAGCCTACCGCCACCACGTCGCCGAGCGCGCTGCGCTTGGCATCCCGCCGCTGCCGCTGAGCGCGCAGCAGACGGCCGATGTCATCGAACTGCTGAAGAACCCGCCGCAGGGCGAGGCCGAGTTCCTGCTCGACCTGCTGACCCACCGCGTGCCGGCCGGCGTCGACGATGCTGCCAAAGTCAAAGCCTCGTACCTGGCGGCCATCGCCCTGGGCAGCGAGCAGAACCCGCTGATCAGCCGTGAGCGCGCCACCGAACTGCTGGGCACCATGCTCGGCGGTTACAACGTCGCCCCGCTGGTGCAGCTGCTGGACGATGCGGCCATCGGCACCATCGCCGCTGACGGCCTGAAGAAGACCCTGCTGGTCTTCGATGCCTTCCATGACGTGCAGGAAAAGGCCAAGGCGGGCAACGCCAACGCCCAGTCCGTGCTGCAGAGCTGGGCCGATGCCGAGTGGTTCACCAGCAACCCGGAAGTGCCGCAGAGCCTGACCGTCACCGTGTTCAAGGTGCCGGGCGAAACCAACACCGACGACCTGTCGCCGGCCCCGGACGCGACCACCCGCCCTGACATTCCGATGCACGCCCTGGCGATGCTGAAGAACAAGCGCGACGACGCGGCATTCACCCCGGAAGAAGACGGCAAGCGCGGTCCGATCCAGCAGATCCTGTCGCTGAAGGACAAGGGCCACCTGGTTGCCTACGTCGGCGACGTGGTCGGCACCGGTTCCTCGCGCAAGTCGGCCACCAACAGCGTGCTGTGGTGGACCGGCGATGACATTCCGTTCATCCCGAACAAGCGCGCCGGCGGCGTCTGCCTGGGCGGCAAGATCGCCCCGATCTTCTACAACACCATGGAAGATGCCGGCGCCCTGCCGATCGAGCTGGACGTTTCGCAGATGGAGCACGGCGACGTGGTCGAGCTGCGTCCGTACGACGGCAAGGCCCTGAAGAACGGCGAAGTGATCGCCGAGTTCGAAGTGAAGAGCGACGTGCTGTTCGACGAAGTGCGCGCCGGTGGCCGCATCCCGCTGATCATCGGCCGCGGCCTGACCGGCAAGGCGCGTGAAGCGCTGGGCCTGGCCCCGACCGACCTGTTCCGCCTGCCGGTGCAGCCGGCCGACAACGGCAAGGGCTTCTCGCTGGCGCAGAAGATGGTCGGCCGCGCCTGTGGCCTGGCCGAAGGTCAGGGCATGCGTCCGGGCACCTACTGCGAACCGAAGATGACCTCGGTCGGCTCGCAGGACACCACCGGCCCAATGACCCGTGACGAGCTGAAGGACCTGGCCTGCCTGGGCTTCTCGGCCGACCTGGTGATGCAGTCGTTCTGCCACACCGCCGCCTACCCGAAGCCGGTGGACGTCAAGACCCACCACACCCTGCCGGAGTTCATCTCCACCCGTGGCGGCGTCTCGCTGCGTCCGGGCGACGGCGTGATCCACAGCTGGCTCAACCGCATGCTGCTGCCGGACACCGTCGGTACCGGTGGTGACTCGCACACCCGTTTCCCGGTGGGCATTTCGTTCCCGGCCGGTTCGGGCCTGGTGGCCTTCGCTGCTGCCACCGGCGTCATGCCGCTGGACATGCCGGAATCGGTGCTGGTGCGCTTCAAGGGCCAGATGCAGCCGGGCGTGACCCTGCGTGACCTGGTCAACGCGATCCCGCTGTACGCCATCAAGTCGGGCCTGCTGACCGTGGCCAAGGCCGGCAAGAAGAACATCTTCTCCGGTCGCATCCTGGAAATCGAAGGCCTGCCGGAGCTGAAGGTGGAACAGGCGTTCGAACTGTCCGACGCCTCGGCCGAGCGTTCGGCCGCCGGTTGCTCGGTGCGCCTGAACAAGGAACCGATCATCGAGTACCTGACCAGCAACATCACCCTGCTGAAGTGGATGATTGCCGAGGGTTACCAGGATCCGCGTTCGCTGCAGCGCCGTATCGAGAAGATGGAAGCCTGGCTGGCCAACCCGGAGCTGCTGGAGCCGGATGCCGACGCCGAGTACGCCGCCGTCATCGAGATCGACCTGGCCGACATCCACGAGCCGATCGTGGCCTGCCCGAACGACCCGGACGACGTGAAGACCCTGTCTGAAGTCGCTGGCGCCAAGATCGACGAAGTGTTCATCGGTTCGTGCATGACCAACATCGGTCACTTCCGTGCCGCTGCGAAGCTGCTGGAAGGCAAGCGCGACCTGCCGACCCGCCTGTGGGTGGCCCCGCCGACCAAGATGGACGCCTCGGAGCTGACCAAGGAAGGCGTGTACGGCACCTTCGGCGCCACCGGCGCACGCATGGAAATGCCGGGCTGCTCGCTGTGCATGGGCAACCAGGCGCAGATCCGCGAAGGCTCCACTGCGATGTCGACCTCGACCCGCAACTTCCCGAACCGTCTGGGCCGCAACACCAACGTGTACCTGGGTTCGGCCGAGCTGGCCGCGATCTGCTCGCGTCTGGGCCGCATCCCGACCAAGGAAGAGTACATGGCCGATGTGGGCGTGATCGCCCAGAGCGGTGCGGAGATCTACCGCTACATGAACTTTGACCAGATCGAGGAATACCAGGACGTGGCCAAGACGGTCGCTGCCTGATGCGGTAGTGCCGGCCGCTGGTCGGCATCCCGTTGAAACGCAGAACCCCCGGTGAAAGCCGGGGGTTTTTTGTGCGCGGCATCCGCTACTGCACGGTCCAGTCCGCGCTGCCTTGCAGCCGACGGCCGGCGATCAGCACGTTGCCGCGCTTGCCGGAGACGTCCATTTCGAACCAGGGCAGTCCGTCATGGCGGAGCGGACGCACGTAGGCCTGGCGGCGGGCGCGGTCGAATTCGATGTAGTAGCGGCGTTGCACATTGGGAGGCTGCGGAATCGACAGGCCTTTCCAGCTGACGTTGACCGCGCCGGGGTCCTCACGGCCGACCAGCATCAGCGTGAAGACCACGTCGCCCTGGCCGGCCTCGAAGTAGAACAGATCGCCGCTGGCGCTGGCCGGTACCAGGGGCAGTGACAACAGCATTGCCGCCAGCGCGGCCTTCCAGTTCCTTGTGATCATGCGCAGCCTTCCTTGTGCAGTGCTGTCATCAAAGCATACCGATGAGGTTCACGTCTTTTCTGTGCGATGCTCGCGCCGACCCTGTCCGCGCGTGAGCCTTTGAACAGAATGAACCGATCAGCGTTCTCTCTCATTCTCTGCGTCAGCTTGTCCTGCCACACGGGTTCCGTGCGCGCGCTGGAGCCTCGCGTCGACTACATCGCCAAGGTCTTTGCCGACGGTGCCTACCGCCCTCGGGTGTATCTCGAGGCGGATGTGATCAAGCGATATGGGAAGGGCGCAGAGACGGTCGATCAGAACGGCTTGGTACGACGTGTCTATCGTGACGCGACGTCTGGATGCGAGGTGGTCATCACCTCGAACCCCGATGTCGCGCCGGAATTCCGCACGGTGGATGAGATCCGTGTTTCTTCGCTGTCGTCAGGGAAAGGGAATGCCGGAACAGTAGAGGGAGTGGGAGCCATTGCCTTGAACGGCGTACGGATCGGTGGCCCGGCCGCAGCGGTGCAGAAGATCGCCAGTCAGGCGGCGACCAAGGAAAGCGTGCAGGACCGTCTGGGTGGGGTGGTCGTTGAGCGGACCTGCATCTTCCTGGAGGGCGGGTCCAGCAACTGCTACTTCCTGCGCGAGGGCAAGGTCGTGGCCCTGGCGGTGGGATTCGGCCCGTAGCGTTGATCGCAGCGGCCGGCAGTTGCCAGCGTCAGCGATAGCGGAACGGCCAGGCGTCCGGGCCGTCGCTGCTGCGTTCGGCGCAGACCTCGCGGAAGGTCTGCAGGAAGGCCTGCTGCGGACGCGTCGGGTGCCAGTCGGCGCGGGTGGTCAGGCCGATGCGGCGGCGCAGGGCGCGGCCGGCCAGGCCCAGTCCGGCCAGCAGGCCGGCCTGGCGTTCGATCAGGAACTGGTCGCGTGACATCAGGGTCAGCCAGTCATCCTCCAGCAGCAGGCCGCGGGTGATCACCAGCGAGCCGCACTCGATGCGCAGCACCGGTGGCTCGTGGCCGTTGTCGCGGAACATCCGCTCCCAGCGCGCACGCACCGGCGCGCCGGTGGCCGGGATCACCCACGGGTAGTCGAGCAGTTGCTCGAAACGCCAGGGTAGCCTCGCGGCGAGCGGATGGTCGGCGCGGCCGACGATGACCGGGTCATCGTCGAACAGGCCTTCCTGCACCACGTCGGGCACCGCGCTGAGGTCGCGCATGGCGCCGACCAGCAGGTCCAGACTGCCTTCGCGCAGGTCGGACAGCAGCTCCGAGAACGGTCCCTCCACCACGTTCACCGTCGCGCCCGGCCAGGCCCGCGCGAATCGGGCCAGTGCCTGTGGCAGCAGCAAGGCGCGCGCCAGCGGCATCACTCCGATGGCCAGGCGGCCGCCGTGCTGGTCACGGGTGGCGGCCAGTTCGTCCAGGCCGGTGGCCAGCTCGGACAGTGCCAGCCGGACCCAGCGCAGCAGGCGGGTCGCGGCGGGCGTAGCCAGCAGGGCCTTGCCACGCCGCTGCAGCAGGGGCACCTCGATCACCGCTTCCAGTTCGCGCACCGCGCGGTGCATGGCCGGCTGCGAAACTCCCGCGCGCGCTGCCGCGAGCGTGAAGCTGCCGGCGCTGTCCACCGCGTTGAGGGCGCGCAGCTGGCTCAGGGTCAGCCGCCGTTCGATGGTTGCCAGTGCGGGCAGGCGCGCCGCACGCCGGGCGGCGCGTACGCCACGGGCGAGGTAGGCGAGGGCGCGTTCGATGCGCGGTGCCAGCAGGCGCGTCGCTTCGGTGGCGACCATGCCGCCGGGCTGGCGGTCGAACAGAGGCGCATCCAGCTGCCGTTCCAGCCGCGCGATGGCCTGGGTGAGCGCGGGCTGGGACAGGTTGAGGTGCGGCGCGGCCGCGCTGATGCCGCCGTGCACGTGCACCGCCACCATCGCGTGCAGGTGTTTCAGGTTCAGCTCGGGCAGTCCATTCATGGCACAACTATAACCAGATTGAATGGGCCGGACGAAAAACGATCTTGAGGGGTCTGCATGACGGGGAACAGACTGCGCCATCGCCAACGAAGGATGGATGGATGTCCCGCGTCATCACCCGTATCGAGCGCGCCGAACTGGCGCTGATCCAGTCACTGGCCGAGGCCGGCGTGGCCACCGTGCATGAGGCACAGGGTCGCAGTGGCTTGCTGCATCCGCGGCTGCGGCCGATCTACAGCGGCGCGCGCATCGCCGGCAGCGCGGTCACCGTCTCGGTGCCGCCGGGCGACAACTGGATGATGCACGTGGCCATCGAGCAGCTCGGCGAGGGCGACATCCTGGTGGTGGCGCCGACCAGCGACTGCACCGATGGCTACTTCGGCGACCTGCTGGCGACCTCGGCGCAGGCCCGTGGCTGCCGCGGCCTGGTCATCGATGCAGGCGTGCGCGATGTGCGTGAGCTGACGGCGATGAGCTTCCCGGTGTGGAGCCGCGCGGTGCACGCGCAGGGCACGGTAAAGGAAACCCTGGGTTCGGTGAACGTGCCGCTGGTCTGCGGTGGCGCTCTGGTGAATGCGGGTGACGTGGTGATCGCCGACGATGACGGCGTGTGCATCGTGCCGCGCGCCGATGCGGCGCGGGTGGCCGCCGAAGCGCAGGCGCGCGAAGCGCGGGAGGCCGACAAGCGCGAGCGTCTGGCCCGTGGCGAACTCGGCCTGGACATCTACGCCATGCGTGAGCGCCTGGCCGCCAAGGGCCTGCGCTATGAATAAGGGCGTGCGCGCGATGTGGATGCGCGGAGGCACGTCCAAGGGCGGGTTCTTCCTCGCCCAGGACCTGCCGGCTGATGCCGCCGCGCGTGATGCCTTCCTGCTGCGCGCCTATGGTTCACCGGATGTGCGCCAGATTGACGGCATGGGCGGCGGCGACCCGCTGACCTCCAAGGTCGCCGTGGTTTCGCCCTCGCAGCGCGAGGATGCTGACGTGGAGTACCTGTTCCTGCAGGTCTTCGTCGACCAGGCGCTGGTGAGTGACGCGCAGAACTGCGGCAACATGCTGGCCGGCGTGGGTCCGTTCGCGATTGAGCGCGGCCTGGTGGCGGCGCGCGATGGGGTGACCGAGGTGCGCATCTTCATGGCCAACACCGGCACCCTGGCCACGGCCAGCGTGCAGACACCAGGCGGGGTGGTGAGCTATGCCGGTGACGCGCGCATCGATGGCGTACCGGGTACTGCCGCACCGCTGCCACTGGCCTTCGAGGACACCGCCGGTTCCAGCTGCGGCGCGCTGCTGCCGACCGGCAACGTGGTGGACGTGATTGACGGCGTGCAGGCCACCCTGATCGACAACGGCATGCCCTGCGTGGTGCTGCGCGCGTCCGACCTGGGCATCAGCGGCTACGAGGACCGCGCCACGCTGGACGCGGACGAGGCCTTGAAGGTCCGCCTGGAGGCGATCCGCCTGCAGGCGGGGCCGAAGATGAACCTGGGCGATGTGGCGGAGAAGTCGGTGCCCAAGATGATGCTGGTGGCCGCACCGGCCGACGGCGGCGCGATCTGCGTGCGCTCGTTCATCCCGCACCGCTGCCATGCCTCCATCGGCGTGCTGGGTGCGGTGACGGTGGCCACGGCCTGCCTGCTGCCGGGCTCGCCGGCCCATGCACTGGCCCGGTTGCCGGGCGGGCAGGTACAGACCCTGGCGGTGGAGCACCCCAGCGGGGCCACGACCTGCGTGATTGAACTGGACGAGGACGGCCAGGTGGCCCGCGCGGCCATGCTGCGCACCGCACGGAAGCTGTTCGACGGCGCACTGTTCGACTGAACAGGCAGCGCCTTTCTATTCTCTGCGACCTGGGAGGGTTGTTATGACCGTGGTAGGGAAGCGGCCGGGCCGCTTTGGAATCTTTGGCCAGTTGTGGTTCCAGGTGCTGGCCGGCACCGTGATCGGCGTATTGCTGGGCTGGCTGCAGCCGGACCTGGGTTCGGCGATGAAGCCGCTGGGTGATGGCTTCATCAAGCTGATCCGGATGATGATCGGACCGATCATCTTCGTCACCGTGGTGCACGGCATCGCCGGCATGCGTGACATGCGCAGCGTGGGTCGGCTGGCGCTGAAATCGCTGATCTACTTCGAGGTGATCACCATCCTCGCGTTGATCGTCGGCCTGGTGGCGGTGGACCTGTGGAAGCCCGGCGCCGGCATGAACATCGACGCGGCGACCATCGACATGGCCAGCATCCAGGGCTATGTGCACACCGCCCATGACCAGTCGATCGTGGCCTACATCATGGCCATCATCCCCAACACCCTGGTCAGTGCCTTCACCGAGGCGCATGTGCTGCAGGTGCTGTTCGTGGCGGTGCTGTTCGGCGTGGCCCTGGCCGCCGTCGGCGAGCGCGGCAAGCCGGTGATGGATGTGATCGAGAGCGCCTCCGGTGCGCTGTTCAAGATCATCGGCTACATCATGTACGTGGCGCCGATCGGTGCGTTTGGTGCCATCGCCTTCACCGTCGGCCAGTTCGGGGCTGCCTCGCTGCTGTCGCTGGGCGAGCTGATCATCGAGTTCTTCGTGGTCTGCGGGCTGTTCACCGTGCTGGTGCTGGGCACAGTGTGCTGGTGGACCGGTGCCAGCCTGTGGCGCCTGCTGGGTTACCTGCGCGACGAGATCATCATCGTTGCGGCCACCACCTCCACCGAAACGGTGCTGCCGCGCCTGATCGAGAAGATGAAGAAGCTGGGCTGCGAAGAGGGCGTCGTCGGCTTCGTGATTCCCGCCGGCTACTCGTTCAACCTGGATGGCACCTGCCTGTACCTGACCACGGTGGCGATCTTCCTGGCCCAGGCCACCAATACCGAACTGACCGTGTGGCACCAGCTGGGCCTGATCGCCGTGCTGCTGCTGACCTCCAAGGGTGCTGCGGGCGTGGCCGGTGCGGCGTTCGTGGTACTGGCGGCGACCCTTGGCACCACCGGCACCATTCCGGTGGCCAGCATCGCCTTGATCCTTGGTATCCACCGCATCCTGGCTGAAGGCCTGACCTTCGTGAACCTGATCGGCAATGCCATCGCCGTGCTGGTGATCGCCAAGTGGGAAGGCAAGCTGGATGAAAAGACCATGGCCGCGCAGATCGGCACTCGCCGAACCCGGCAACGCCTGCTCGGCGTGCAGCCCGCCTGAGGCAATGGCCTGAGTCCTGACGGCCACTGCGGTGGCCTCCACTGAATGCATCACCCTGGCGCCGGCGGCGCCGGGAAGGGAGAGAACATGTCGCAGTTCCTGCGTACCCCGCTGTACCTGCTGCTTGCCAGCGCACTGGCAACGCCTGCGTTCGCCGCTGAACGCAGCATCCCCGAGGGCGTCGACCTGACCCTGGACCTGGTCGGCAATGTGGCCCACAACCCGGTGGGCGGTGTTGAACAGGGCACCGAAGGTTCGTACTGGGTGATGGCCCAGTCGAAATTCGACCTGGACAAACTGTTCGGCGTGCACGGCACCGAGGTGGATGCGCAGTGGGCCTGGTTCGCCGGGCGCAACCTGGCGCGCGAGAAGATCGGCAATTCGATCAGCGCACAGCAGACCTGGCGACCGGTGGCCGGCGGCCGCCTGACCCGGCTGACCCTTCGTCACCGCTTCGACAATGGCCTTAGCATCATCGCCGGCCGTGCACCGGTGAACAGCTACTTCAACAACTCGCCGCTCAACTGCGTGTTCATGAGCAACGCGATGTGCCTGACGCCCTATGGTGCGATCACCGACCTGGGCATCACCGCCTACCCGAATTCGTCCTGGGCCGGCCTCGTGCGCTACGACGTGAATGATCGCTGGTATGCGCAGGCGGGCGTGTTCGACTACAACAACGAGCTGAACAAGGCCGGCAAGAACGGCCTGGACTTCTCGGTGGGCGAGGGCACCGGCACCATCAGCGCCTACGAAGTGGGCTACCAGACGTCCTTCGCCAACGACCGCCTGCCGCGCACCTACCGCGTCGGCATGTACCGCAACAGCGATGGCGGCAAGAGCTCGTACTTCGATGCCAACGGCAATTCGGCGGCGCTGACCGGCAAGCCGACGGCCGTGCAGGACGGCGCGCGCATGGGCGTCTACGCGATGGGCGACCAGACCGTCTGGCGCGGCGAAGGCAAGCGCAACCTGGCCGTGTTCGGCCGGGTCTACGTCAACACCGGCAACGAGGCCCCGGTCGATCATTTCGTGTCGGCGGGCTTCGTCAAGACAGGCACCTTCGCCGGCCGCGACCAGGACACCCTGGCCATGTTCGTCTCCAACACGCATTTCAGCGACGAACAGATCGGCTTCCTGCGTGATCGCCGCAGCCGTTACGGCGGTACCGGTGCACCACATGCCGACGAAATCATCACCGAACTCAGCTACGGCTGGGCAGTGAAGAAGGGCATCCGCCTGATGCCGAACCTGCAGTACGTCATCAACCCCGACCCGATCTACGCGCCCACGCGCACCACCAACATCCCCGACGCGCTGATTGTCGGCCTGCGCGTGGATGTGCACTTCGCCCAGCTGTTCGGCTGGTGATCCATCGCCCGAGGAGATCCCCCATGATCATCGACTGCCACGGCCACTACACCACGGCCCCCGCCGGCCACGATGCGTTCCGCAAGGCGCAGGTGGCCCACTTCAACGACCGCTCGCTGCCGGCGGCGGTCTATCCCACGATCAGCGACGATGAACTTCGCGACAGCGTGGAGGCCAACCAGCTGCGCCTGCTGCGCGAGCGCGGTGCGGACATGACCATCTTCTCGCCGCGCGCCAGCACCATGGCCCACCACATCGGCGATGAGCAGGTCAGCGCTGAATGGACGCGCCGCTGCAACGACCTGATCGCGCGGGTGGTTCAGCTGTACCCGGATCAGTTCATCGGCGTCTGCCAGCTGCCGCAGTCGCCGGGCGTGCCGATCGCGCACTCGGTGGCTGAGCTGGAGCGCTGCGTGAACGAGCGTGGTTTCGTCGGCTGCAACCTCAACCCCGATCCGTCCGGCGGCCACTGGGATGGCCTGCCATTGACCGATCGTTCCTGGTACCCGTTCTTCGAGAAGATGGTGGAACTGGACGTGCCGGCCATGGTGCACGTGTCGGGCAGCTGCAATGCCAATTTCCATGCGACCGGCGCGCACTACCTGAACGCCGATACCACCGCCTTCATGCAGTTCCTGCAGGGCGATCTGTTCCGTGACTTCCCCGAGCTGCGCTTCATCATCCCGCATGGCGGTGGCGCGGTGCCTTACCATTGGGGGCGCTTCCGGGGCCTGGCGGACATGCTGGGCAAGCCGCCGCTGGCCGAGCATGTGATGAAGAACGTCTACTTCGATACCTGCGTGTACCACCAGCCCGGCATCGACCTGCTGTTCGAGGTGATCGACATCGACAACATCCTGTTCGGTTCGGAAATGGTGGGCGCGGTGCGTGGCATCGACCCGCAGACCGGCCACTTCTTCGATGACACCCGTCGCTACGTGGATGCGCTGGCGTTGTCCGAAGGCGATCGCTACAAGGTATTCGAAGGCAATGCGCGGCGGGTCTACCCGCGGCTGGATGCGCAGCTGAAGGCGAGGGGGCTGTGATGGCCGCGTTCCAGAAGGATGCCGACTGGATGGACTACTGCGCCAACCCCAGCCGCCCGACATTCGTACCTCCGCCGGGTGCGGTGGACGCGCACTGCCATGTGTTCGGTCCGGGCGATGTGTTCCCGTATGCACCCGAGCGCAAGTACACGCCCTGCGACGCCGGAAAGGCGCAGCTGTTCGCGCTGCGCGACTTCCTCGGGTTCAGCCGCAACGTGATCGTGCAGGCAACCTGCCATGGTGCAGACAACCGCGCCCTGGTCGATGCGCTGCAGGCCAGCGGCGGCCTGGCCCGTGGCGTGGCCACGGTGCGCGATACGGTCAGCGACGAGGAGCTGCAGCAGCTGCATGCCGCGGGCGTACGCGGCGTGCGCTTCAACTTCGTGCGCCGGCTGGTCGACCCCAAGCCGGATGCCTACTACCACGCCATCATCGACCGCATTGCGCCGCTGGGCTGGCACGTGGTGGTGTACTTCGAAGCGGCCGACCTGGCCGAGCGCTGGAACTTCTTCACCTCGCTGCCGACCACGGTGGTGGTCGACCATATGGGCCGGCCGGACGTGAGCCAGCCGGTGGACGGGCCGGAATTCCAGCGTTTCGTGCAGCTGATGGCCGAGCACGGAAATGTGTGGAGCAAGGTCAGCTGCCCGGAGCGGCTGTCGCGGGTGGGGCCGCCGGGGTACGCCGACGTGGTGCCGTTCGCGCGGCACCTGGTGGAACGCTTCCCGGATCGCGTGCTGTGGGGCACGGACTGGCCGCACCCGAACATGAAGGACCACATGCCTGATGATGGGCATCTGGTGGATGTGATTCCCCACATCGCGCCGACGCTGGAGCTGCAGCAGAAGCTGCTGGTGGACAACCCGATGCGGTTGTATTGGGGCGCGTGAGGCGCTGTGGGTGCCGGGGGGGCGGGCGGGGCGCCCCAGGAGGGAGAGCAGGACGTGGGGAGGGCGCGCG